>CAIVXR010000053.1 GCA_903909925.1 uncultured beta proteobacterium
ATGTACTCTGTACCTGGCTTAATAGACCATTTCTAATTATGGGTTTATTCGATTCTATAGGGGAAGCAATTGGTATAGGAGCAGACACCGTTTCAGGCGGTGTAGGCTCTTTATTTGGTGCTGGAATGGGACTTATTGGTGCTAACCAGCAGCAAAATGCTAATACTGCGTATTTAAATCAAGCTAATGCATTTTCTGCAGCTCAATCTGATAAGCAGATGCAATTTCAAAAGGATATGCGTGCTACACAATATCAAACAACTGTTGACGATCTTGCAAAAGCTGGTCTTAATCCTATGCTTGCTTATACAAATGGTGGCTCAGGTAATCTTTCTGGTTCTTCTGCTTCCAGTATTTCTCCTCAGCCTGCAGTTAACAAATTATCCGGCATTGTTTCAAATGCAACATCTGGCGGACAAATGGCTGCTGCTATTAAGCAAACTCATTTAAATAATGTTCAAACTATTGCTCAAATAACTGATACTGAAAAATCTGCGCAATTAAAAGATGCTCAAACTGCGTTAGCCGTAGAACAAATACCTGTTTCACAAGCCATTGTTAAAGAAAAAGACGCCACTGTTAAATCATTGCTAAATGGTATTCGTTTGCAGAACTCATCCATCGGTCTTAATGCTGCTAGAACTGCAAAGACTAATCAAGATTGGCGTATCGATGAACCAGCTGCTTGGAGTCAAGACACTTATGGTAAACCAAAGCGTGTTGTACAAGATGTTGCTACTACTGCAACATCAGCACTAGGTGCAAAAAATGCTATCAAAGGTAAGACAGTAAATATTAATAATCCAACATATCAACGGACACAATATCTTGAAAGAGACTAAAATGAAAACTCCATTTTTACGTACACCTTATAACTACGACACGATTGCTGCATCAGACGAGTCAGGGATGGCTTGTGAGGAGCCATCTCTGGCTCAGCAGCAATTCAAAGACGAATGTGATATTAATAATATTCTTCGTCAATTTAATATTACTGGTCAATTACCTGATATGCCCTTATCGCCAAAATATGGCGACTTTACTGGAATTTCTGACTATAAAACGGCTTTAGACCGTGTAATTACTGCAGATGAGGAATTTATGAATCTGCCAGCTACATTGCGTGCTCGTTTTGATAACGAGCCTGCAAATCTTATTGAGTTTCTTAATAATGAAGAAAACCGCTTAGAAGCGGAAAAATTAGGCTTAGTGCAGCCTAAGGAAGACCTTGCGTCTGTTCCGCCTGTAGAGGCTCAAAACACCTCCCCGGAGGGGTCGGCGTAAGCCGAAGCACAGTTACCCTACTAGATGTAACTGTGCTAGGTGACACCAAACCCACAAAATTAAATTAACCAAGGACTAAAAATGCGTACATTACACCGGAAGCCTGTTAATAAATACAAATCGGCACGTAAGTTCCGTCATCACGCTAAGCGTACTAAATCTGCTAATATGCAGAGAGCCCCACAGCGTGGAGGCTGGAGACTCTAATAAAGTCTCTGGACACCTCACATGTCCTGTGTTAATCCCCTCAAAGCATATCAATGCTTTGACAAATCTATTGTTTTTGACGAAGTCAGAAAACATGATATCGTTCGTTCCCTATCATTGCCCTGTGGACAATGTATAGGGTGTAGACTCGAACGATCTAGACAATGGGCTATGCGTTGTATGCATGAAGCCCAACTACACCAATCTAATTGCTTTATAACCCTCACTTATGACGATACACATCTCCCAAGCGATCGCTCGCTGGCTTATCCAGACTTCCAAAAATTCATTAAAAGATTACGAAAAAAACTTGGAAATACAAAAATACGCTATTACATGGCTGGAGAATATGGCGAAAATTTCGGCAGACCGCACTTCCATGCCTGTATCTTTGGACACGACTTTCATGATAAAAAATTATGGAAAAGGACTCCCGCTGGTTCTAAGTTATATAGATCCGCAGACCTTGAAACCCTCTGGCCATTTGGTTATTCCTCCGTTGGAGACGTTAACTTCGAGTCAGCTGCGTATGTTGCTAGATATATAATGAAAAAAATAACTGGAAAAAAACAAGATGATCACTATACTGAAATTGATCAAGAATCAGGCGAAATTGTTAAAAGAGTTCCTGAATTTAATAAAATGTCGTTAAAGCCGGGAATCGGCGCAGATTGGTATAAAAAGTTCAAAAGTGATGTATATCCACATGACTACGTGGTAGTCAGGGGAAAAAAAATGAAGCCTCCCAAGGCGTATGACAAAATGTATAAAAAATCTAATCCATTCGAATATGATGAATTACTTTACAAACGTGAAATTACTGCTAAACTAAATCCCGATAATCACGATCCTAAAAGATTGGACGCAAAGCGACAAATCTTAGAATCAAGACTATCACTTTTGAAACGAAACCTCACTTAAGGAAATCCTCATGACTGTACATATCGTAGTATCTGTAAAAGACCGTGCAATTGATGCTTACGGTCGTCCATTTGTAGTACCAACGACTGGTGCTGCCGTTCGATCTTTTACTGATGAAGTAAATCGTAAAGAATCTGAAATGAACGGTCACCCAGAAGACTATGATTTATATGAAATGGGCACATTCTGTGACCAAACTGGAACATTCTTACCACCCGAGGGTGGAGTACCTAGGGTTTTAACTAGGGCTCAAGATATTGTAATATCTGAATAATTGGTTTTAAATAAAGGGTAGAGATTTGGTAACAAATCCTACCCAATAACTCAGGAGCTTGCACTCATGCATCGCAATAAGTCGGTAGATATTCATCAATTTACGATGATTCCAAAAGCGGATATTCCGCGTTCTTCATTTGACTGTCAGTCAACACATAAAACAACTTTTGATGCTGGATATCTCGTTCCTGTATATGTAGACGAAGTTTTACCCGGTGATACATTCAAGCTTAATATGACGGCATTTGCCCGTCTTGCAACGCCACTTTATCCGATTATGGATAATATGGTATTAGATTCATTCTTCTTTTTTGTTCCAAATCGACTAATTTGGTCGAATTGGCAAAAATTCATGGGACAACAAACGAATCCTGGTGATTCGATATCTTATGTTGTTCCCCAACAAGTATCCCCCGCTAGTGGATACACTATTGGCAGCCTGCAAGATTATATGGGACTGCCTACTGTGGGTCAGGTGTCCTCTGGACAAACGGTATCCCACTGTGCGTTTTGGCCTCGTGCTTATAACTTAATCTGGAACGAATGGTTCCGTGATGAAAATTTACAAAATTCTGTTACTGTTGATACTGGTGACGGTCCTGATACTGTATCTAATTACACACTACTACGTCGAGGTAAACGAAAAGATTATTTTACATCTTCATTACCATGGCCTCAAAAGGGCGCAAGTGTAGCGCTTCCATTAGGAACTAAAGCACCTGTTTATGGTACAGACTCTACATTACAATTTACTGATTCCAGTACAGTAAGCTCTCTTGCTTATAGAGCTTCTACCGGTAGTCCTTTCTTGAGCACAACAGTTGGTTTATCTACTGGTGTTGTAGGTGCTAGTGCTAGTCCAAGTTATACCAGTAATATTGGTATGGGTTTAGTTAAATCTGGAGATTCAGGATTATATGCTGACTTATCTACTGCAACTGCTGCAACAATTAATCAATTACGTCAATCCTTCCAAATTCAGAAACTATTAGAAAGGGATGCCCGTGGAGGAACTCGCTATACAGAAATCATCCGAGCTCATTTCGGGGTTATTTCACCCGATGCTCGTTTACAGCGTCCTGAGTATATTGGCGGTGGTTCTACTCCTATTAATATTAACCCCATTGCGCAAACGTCAGGTACGAACGCAAGTGGAACAACTACCCCTATGGGCACACTTGCTGCTATGGGTACTGCCCTTGCTCATAATCATGGGTTTACTCAATCATTTACTGAACATGGCGTTATCTTAGGCTTAGTATCTGTAAGAGCAGATCTTACTTATCAACAAGGTTTATCCCGTATGTGGTCTCGTAGTACACGCTACGATTTCTACTTCCCAGCTTTTGCAACCTTAGGCGAACAAGCCATCCTCAATAAGGAAATTTATGTTACTGGTACTTCTTCTGATAACAACGTATTTGGTTACCAAGAACGGTGGGCTGAGTATCGCTATTATCCTTCTCGCATTAGTAGCCTTTTCCGCTCTACTGCATCTGGCACTATTGATGGATGGCATCTTGCTGAGAAGTTTACTAGCCAACCTACTCTCAGTAGTACCTTTATACAGTCCACTCCACCAGTTTCTCGGGTGGTGGCTGTAGGTTCTGCTGCTAACGGTCAGCAGTTTATTTTTGATAGCTTTTTTGATGTTAAAAAAGCACGTCCAATGCCTATGTACTCTGTACCTGGCTTAATAGACCATTTCTAATTATGGGTTTATTCGATTCTATAGGGGAAGCAATTGGTATAGGAGCAGACACCGTTTCAGGCGGTGTAGGCTCTTTATTTGGTGCTGGAATGGGACTTATTGGTG
>CAIVXR010000054.1 GCA_903909925.1 uncultured beta proteobacterium
CAAGCTTTTGCTAAAGGTAAAACGAGTAATCCCTTAAAAGCAGTACTCCATGGCTTCTGGGCATTCTTTCGTACTTACGTGATTCGTGCTGGCTTCTTGGATGGCGCACAAGGCTTTGCATTAGCGATCTCTAATGGTCAAGGCACCTACTATCGTTACATCAAGTTATGGCATCTCAATCAGGATGCTCGTCAATGATTTCGATTTTGTTGGCCACCTATAACTGGCCACAAGCTCTCAAACTTTGTCTGGAGTCGCTTGCGACACAAACTGATCGCCATTTTGAAATCATCATTGCCGATGACGGCTCTACTGAGAGCACTAAGCAAGTGATTGAGGCCTTTAAGGCATCTACCTCCATTCCCATTGAGCATTTATGGCAAGAAGATCAGGGCTTTCGTAAAACCATCATTCTGAACCGAGCCATTGAAGCTGCCCATGGTGACTATCTGGTGTTTCTAGATGGTGACTGTATTGTGCAACCTGATTTTGTGGCGCGTCATCGTGCCTTGGCACAAAAAGGATACTTGGTCACTGGTAGCCGCGTACTTCTGAATGAAACACTCACTCAAGAAATGATTACTTGGCCTCATTGGGATTTTCAACGCTTTAGCTCTCAACTTCTCAGCGCGCGCCTGACTGGTGGTATCAATAAATATTGGCCCCTCAAGATGAAGTTTGGTAATGGCTCATGGCGGGACTATCAACAGTTTGTCTGGCGACGAATTAAGGGTTGCAATATGGCATGCTGGAAAGCAGATGCTGAAGCTATTAACGGTTTTGACGAGGCAATGACTGGCTGGGGTCATGAAGATGCGGATTTTATCTTTCGCTTACAGCGTCACCATATCATTCGTAAATCTGGATCATGGGCTACTGAAGTCCTGCATCTCTTTCATCGCATTCATGATCAAAGCAATGCTGCCCAAAATGCTCGTCGTGTCCGTGAAAAGATCCTAGCGAAGGCTATGTAAGTAAATGACTGCTTTCTCAGACCTCAAGCCTAAAAAAATATTATTCATCGCTACTCGTCAAATTGGTGATGTCTTAGTCACCACCCCGTTAATTAGTAAAGCTAGAGAGTTATGGCCTGATGCTGAATTTCATTTTCTGGGATACCGCGGCAAGCTCGATATGCTTTACGGTAACCCTAATATCGCTGAGATCATTGAGACCTCTGATCGCCCCAGCTTTGGCGAATACCTCTCTCTCTTCAATCGATTATTTCAGCGCTATGACTTAGCCATCATTACCCAGCCCAGTGACCGAGCCTATATTTATGGCTTAATTGCTGCCTTCAGAAGAGTTGGAGTCTTAGGCGGTCACCCTCAAGGTAAAGATGTTGAAGATAAATCCAAGAGAAGTAAAAGCGAGAAGCAAAATGCTTGGAAGAAATTCATCTGCATGCACACCGTGACTGTTGATTACTTTAATCAACACGTCATTACTGAGAAACTGCGCTTACTGGAAGTCTTCTTCAGAAACCCGGCAGAGTTATTTAGTAAACCGATTATCGTGACCCCGCCCGATGGAGAGCCTCTTACCCCAAGTATTGCGAATGCGCTAGTACAGCCCTATGTGGTAATGCATCCTGGACCTTTAACAGCTTACAAACGTTGGCCTCTGGCGCATTGGCAACAACTCATTACTTACTTAGTGAAAAAAGATTTACAGGTAGTTTTAAGCGCTTCTCCAGCCAAACAAGATGTGCAACTTAACCACGACATCATCTCTCTTTTAGATGATCAGACTGCTACAAAAGTGATTAATGCAGCAGGCAAACTGTCGCTACCTCAGGCAGGTACGCTGTTGCGCGGCGCCGCCTTTTATATTGGGGTTGATACCTCGATTACTCACTTAGCAGCAGCGTGTAACACACCCACGATTACTTTATTTGGCGCTACACCACCAACCAACTTTGGCCCATGGCCCAATGGCTTTATTGGCAAACAACCTTATCAACTTCGGGCTCGCAGCCAAACTGTTGGTAATGTCACCATCTTGCAAGGTCCCGGGGAATGTGTGCCCTGCCGCAAAGCAGGTTGCCTTGATCGCGCTGACAGCAATAGTGAGTGCTTAGATTTTCTAGAGCCAACTCAAGTGATTACCGCGGTTGAGCAAGTCATCAAAAGTACTTAGTGGTACTGCACCTGAACAGGGTCTTTTTGTTTTGAGGTGAGTAGTTGGTTAAGGCTATGTAAGCAAGCATCATCAGGATAAATGCGCAGCTCTTCTGGAAATTGCATTAAGCAAGCGCCACCACTAGTAGTGACAGCAGCAGTTAGCATCAAACCTTTCACACCATCATTAGAGCTGGGCATTGCAGGAGGAGGAGCGCCCTTCTTGGGATCTCTGACACGATTAGCCATCAAGTAAGGTCCAATTTGACTACGGAGCATCTTTAAGTCAATTGCTGAATCAATGCAGACATGCACATTGCGGGCAAAACGCATACGCGCTCCCGTAATATCCATCACTGCCTCAGAGACTACTCGCATGCCGCCCGAGAATTTATCGGGCGTCACGTTGACCTTGGCAATCAACATCTCATCTTCTTTCAGCCAGGAACGATTGGGTTCGTACACTTCGCTATAGAGGGTTACCTCAATAGCAGCACTGCCATCATCAATTGTTGCGATCATCATGCGGCCCCGTTGGCCTGTGAGCATGCGCGCCGAAGTAATAATGCCGGCAATTAATTGATCTTTGCCTTCAGCTACTTTGGCTAAAGGTTGGCGGATAAAATGTGCTGTCTCATCACGATAGGCATCAAACATATGTCCAGTCAGGCAAAGGCCTAAAGCGCTCTTTTCTTCTTGGAGGCGTTTTTTCTCAGACCATACTGGTTCGCGTACTAACTCGGGAAGATGTCGATCTTCTTCGCCAGCAGCCTCGAACAAACTTACTTGATGAATAGATGCCTCTGCTTGCTCAGCAGCTTCAATTGCCCTAGCTAGAGAGGCTAGCAGGGTAGAACGAATGTCATAAAGATTGCCGCCTGCAGGAACTAAATCACGGTAAAGGCTATCAAATGCACCAGCACGCATCAGTGCTTCAATGGCACGGCGGTTGACTTGCCTGCGATCAACGCGAGCACAAAAATCAAATAAATCTTTGAACGGCCCACCAGTCTCACGCGCCTTCACAATCGCCTCAATCGCAGCCTCACCTGTACCTCTAACAGCTCCTAAGCCATAGCGAATCTGGCTAATAGAGCTATCTGGCGTCGCATCAGGAGCGCGCAAAGGGGTGAAGTCATAAACACCGGTATTGATATCAGGTGAGAACACCCGAATCTGATTTGCTAAGCAATCGTCATACAGAATCTTCACCTTATCGGTGTCATCCATCGCGAGCGATAAGTTGGCTGCCATAAATTCTGCTGGATAGTAAGCTTTGAGCCAAGCTGTTTGGTAAGCCAAGAGTGCATAAGCAGCAGCATGGGATTTATTAAATCCATAACCTGCAAAACGCTCCATCAAGTCATAGATCTCGTTTGCTTTGCCTTCAGTAATACCACCCGCTTTTGCACCATCACTAAAAATCTTGCGATGCTGTGCCATCTCTTCTGGCTTTTTCTTACCCATTGCACGGCGCAACATATCAGCACCACCCAATGAGTATCCACCAATCATCTGCGCCATCTGCATCACCTGCTCTTGGTAGACCATGATGCCGTAGGTCTCGCGAAGTACTGATTCAATCCGCGGATCTGGATACTCTACTTTTTGACGTCCGTGCTTACGCTCAATAAAATCCGGAATCAGATCCATTGGGCCTGGGCGATATAAAGCGACGAGCGCAATGATGTCTTCAAAGCGGTCGGGCTTAGCTTCACGCAACAAACTTTGCATGCCACGGCTCTCTAACTGGAATATGGCAACAGTATTGGCTTTCTTGAGAACGTCGAACGCTTTTTCATCATCAAGCAACATATCGCTGATGCTCCAATCTTTGCGATCGGCATGAAGTCCTTTAATCCAGCGCTCTGCTGCAGCCAAGATGGTCAGCGTAGTTAAACCTAGGAAGTCGAACTTCACTAGGCCAATTGCCTCTACATCATCTTTATCAAATTGACTAATAACCGAGCTACTATCTTGATCCTTAGTCTCTTGCGTATAGAGTGGACAGAAGTCGGTTAGGCGCCCAGGGGCAATTAATACGCCACCAGCATGCATACCCACATTACGAGTCATGCCCTCTAATTGTTGCGCAAGAGAAAGTAGTTGGCGTACTTCATCTTCATTTTTCTCGCGTTCGGCTAATTGCTTCTCTTCTTTCTTAGCCATTTCAATGGTCATGTATTG
>CAIVXR010000055.1 GCA_903909925.1 uncultured beta proteobacterium
ATTAGCTAGGGTTAACAGATCCTCCACTAAGCTTTTCATACGTTGAGCCTGCGACATCATCATCTCGAAATACTGATCACGCTGATTTTTTTCAAGTTCCAAAGATTGGACTGTCTCTAAGAAACCCATTAATACCGTAATTGGGGTCCGCATTTCATGAGAGACATTGGCAACGAAGTCGCGGCGCATTGCATCTGCCTTTTGAAGGTCTGTTACGTTTTGAATTAACAATAAATTACGCTGATTACCAAATGGAAAAGCCTGCAACATTAAACTAAGGCTGTTATCTGACCCCATTCTCTCGAGTAGTAAAGGTTCGTCAAAATTACGCTTATTTAAGTATTGAATAAATTCAGGGCGACGAATTAAAAAGTTAATCCGTTGCATTACATCGCGTTTGAAGTTGAGGCCAAAAAATCCCTCTGCAATACTATTGCACCACTCAATTTGGTCGATTTCATCTAGCATCACAATGCCATTGGGTGATGCTTGAAAAGCTTCGATAAAGTGTTCATGCTGCTGCTCGATGTTGCGTATTCTTTCCTTCTGGGTTTTAACCAGGCGTTGTAACTTAAAAAATATCTCTTCCCAAAATCCGCTAGGAAGCGGCATAGTCTCTATTGAGTCAGATTGCACATATTTTCCTAGGCGCGCTAGGTTGATATAGGAGTACAAGAGTGGTATTGATATGAGAAAGACGCCTACCAAAATAGCGGATTCAGAACCCCAGTAATAGCGCGCAATGAATGCAGCTATTAATGCGAGGCAAATGAGGAAAATAAAGCGGGTTAAGGCAGAAAACATAGTGCAATCTTAGACTATCTCAAGAATGCACCTGAAATAGCTCAAAAAAGCCTTGAAAGCATACCTAATTATTGGTTGGTGTTTTAGTAATGCGATAACCACTACCCCGAACCGTTTCGATATATCGATCACAGTCTACTGGGGTTAATGCCGCTCTGAGGCGCTTGATATGAACGTCTACCGTTCGCTCTTCAATATAGACCTCATTACCCCATACCTTATCGAGTAGATTTGCACGAGAATGAACGCGTTCTGGGTTGGCCATAAAGAATTGTAGAAGTCTGTATTCAGTGGGACCCAAGGAAACTGGCTTGGGATCACTATTGGGCCAAATGGCCAAGACTCTGTGAGAACTGGGATCTAATTTTAGCGGGCCAATAGTCAGAGGGCCAGTATCGTCAAGCGGAGTCTGCCTGCGCAACAATGCTCTCACCCTAGAAACTAATTCCTTAGGCGAGAAAGGTTTAGTTACATAATCATCTGCTCCAGAATCTAAGCCCAATACCTTGTCAGATTCTTCGCTTTTAGCAGTAAGCATCAAGATCGGTAAACCTCTGGTTCGATCATTAGCGCGTAACTCTTTAGCAAATTGAACGCCAGACTTGCCTGGCAACATCCAATCCAGAATAACGAGGCTTGGTAGACGCTCTCTCATCATTGCAATGGCAAGATCAGTCTGCATCGCCTTTTCAACCTCATAACCTGCATGAGTTAAATTAATTGCAATTAACTCAGCAATCGATGGCTCATCTTCAACAATGAGTATACGGTGAGTCATTTTGAATGCTCAGCTTAATTATTTATTAGCTTCGCGCACTAAATCTTCGTGCGGTATATGACGAACATCTGAGCCCTTTGCAATATAAATCACAAACTCAGCAATATTCTTTGCATGATCACCAATACGCTCAATTGCCTTAGCAATGGTCAACATATCAAGCCCAGTACTAATGATGTGCGGATCTTCAGACATATAAGTGATGAGTTTACGAACAAAGCCTCTAAACTCCTCGTCGATCTGACGATCTTCAGCAACAACTTCAGCTGCCGCAACTGTATCTAGACGCGCAAACGCATCCAAACTACGACGTAGTAGATTGATTGCCATTTGACCTGAAAGTCGAATTTCAGCCACGTTGATATTATGCGGAGTACCAGAATCGATCAGACGCTTCGTACGTTTTGCAACTCGCTCAGCCTCATCGCCAGCACGCTCCAAATTGGTAATAGCCTTAGATACCGCCATCACTAAACGTAAGTCACGTGCTGCTGGTTGACGTCTTGCAATCAACTCGGTACAAGCCAAATCAATTTGAATCTCAAGATCATTAACAAGCTTTTCGTTCTCAATAACGATATTGCAAGTATCCAAATCCATTTGGGTAAAGGCACGCATTGCTGTTGAGATCTGCGCCTCAACCAATCCGCCCATTTCAAGCAAACGGCTAGAAAGCGAATTTAAATCAGCATCGAATTGTGATGATAGGTGATTATCAGGCATTTAATATCTCCAATTAACCGAAGCGGCCAGTAATATAGTCTTCAGTTTCTTTGCGCTTAGGCTTAATAAATATTTCATCTGTTTTACCGAACTCAACTAGACTGCCAAGGTACATATAAGCAGTGTAATCGGATACGCGGGCTGCCTGCTGCATATTGTGCGTAACTATTGCAATAGTGTATTCATGCTTGAGTTCGTTAATCAATTCCTCGATTTTTCCAGTCGAAATAGGATCTAACGCTGAAGTAGGCTCATCTAGCAACATCACTGAGGGTTTAACTGCAACGCCTCGGGCAATACATAAACGTTGTTGTTGCCCTCCAGATAATGACAAGCCACTCTGATTCAGTTTGTCTTTGGATTCATTCCAAAGAGCCGCTTTATTGAGCGCCCATTCAACCCGTTCATCCATTTCAGAGGGAGAGAGTTTTTCGTAAAGACGCACACCAAAGGCAATGTTCTCATATATGGACATTGGAAATGGGGTTGGTTTCTGAAAAACCATACCAATACGTGAGCGTAATAGATTTAAGTCTTGCCCTGGCTCAAGAATATTTTGGCCGTAGAAATTAATTTCACCTTCAGCACGCTGGCCTGGATAGAGGTCGTACATTCGATTAAGCGTTCTTAATAAAGTTGATTTACCACAACCTGAAGGGCCGATAAAGGCAGTGACCTTACCTTGTTCAATATCCAAGTTGATATTCTTAAGGCCTTGAAAGGCACCATAAAAGAAATTGAGGTTTCGCACTTCAATTGCATTGATAGCAGCTTGGTCTGATTGTTGATCTATTGTTTCCACCATACCCCCGTGACTATCAATCTGATTTAAGTCAAACATTGTTTTTATGTTACTCATCATCCCTGGACCTTCTCACGAAATACTACTCGTGCCAAAATATTTAAGCCGAGAACGGCAAAGGTAATTAAAAGAGATCCGCCCCAAGCTAAGCTTACCCAGTTATCGTATGGGCTCATGGCGAATTGAAATATAACTACAGGCAAATTTGCCAATGGCTTATTCATATCCGTAGAAAAAAATTGGTTACTGAGGGCTGTAAAAAGTAAAGGTGCTGTTTCACCGCTAACTCTCGCCAGAGCTAAGAGAATACCTGTCATGATTCCACTTTGTGCTGCACGCAGTGTAATCATGAAAGCTACTTTCCATTTAGGAGCGCCTAGAGCATAGGCCGCTTCTCGCAAACTACCTGGAACTAGGCGCAACATATTTTCTGTAGTTCGAACGACTACTGGAATTGCAATAAGCGCTAGAGCGACCGTCCCAGCCCAGCCAGAGAAATGTTGAACCCTAGCAACATACAAGGCATATACAAATAATCCAATCACAATAGATGGCGCTGAAAGCATAATATCCGTAACAAAACGGGTCAGTGAAGCAACTTTGCTACGATCACCATATTCAGATAAATAAAGCCCAGCCAAAACTCCTATGGGAGTGCTAATAAAAGTGCAAGAACCAACCAGCATGAGGCTGCCAACAATAGCATTTGCAAGTCCGCCGTCTTCTGTACCTGGAGCTGGAGTACTCGCAATGAACATGTTTAGATTGATCGCAGAAAATCCCTTAATGAACAGAATGCTAAGAATCCAGATAAGACTAGCCATTCCAATTGCCATTGCAATCATGGAAAGAGTTAAGCCAATTTTATTTACCCTTTTGCGACGAGCAAAAACAGCCATGTCCAGATTGATATTTGAACTCATGTTTTAAGACCTTGCTTCTTCTCCATGCTAATTAACATCCACTTAGCAAAGGCTAGCACAACAAATGTAATAAAAAATAAGGCACGACCAAGAGCAAAAAGTGATGAATGATGCAAACCAATCTCTGCTTCGCCAAATTGGTTGGCTAAAGTAGATGCAATAGAGCTACCTGGCGCAAAAAGGGATGCAGAAATACGCTGTGCATTACCAATCACAAAAGTGACCGCCATCGTCTCACCAAGAGCCCTGCCAAGACCAAGCATTACGCCACCGATCACGCCAGCTTTGGTATACGGCAGAACAATATTTCGTACTACTTCCCAAGTAGTACAACCAATTCCATAGGCTGATTCTTTGAGTATAGGAGGAACTATTTCAAATACGTCACGCATCACAGAGGCGATAAATGGCAGGATCATCAGAGCAAGAATTAATCCCGCACATAACATTCCAATACCATTTGGTGGGCCAGAAAATAAAATTCCAATCAAAGGAATTTGGCCTAGCGTTGCTTGTAGAGCTGGCTCAATATAGTCACCAAAAATCGGCGCAAAAACGAATAATCCAAACATTCCGTAAATAATAGATGGTACAGCTGCCAACAGCTCAACTGCTGTTCCTAGTGGACGCCTTAGGGGCGGTGGACAGATTTCAGTTAAGAAAAAAGCAATACCAAAACTCAGAGGTACCGCTATCAATAAAGCAATAACAGAAGATACTATAGTTCCGTAGATAGCAATTAAGCCACCAAATTCACCATTGACGATATCCCATTCTGGAGAAGTAAAGAATTGAGGGCCAAACTCTTTTAAGGCAGGCCATGCATTAATAAATAATGATCCAATGATTCCTAGTAGTGCGAAGAGTACCGAAAGAGAAAAAAATTGGGTAACACGATGAAATAGAAAGTCTTGGATGCTCTGGATGCGAGCAATCCTAGCTGCCATCAGTGTAGGAGCGCCAGCAGATTCCAAAGTATTCATAGCTAAACTTAATCTAAAATATAAAAATCGACCCTGAATTTCAGGGTCGATAAGATCAATAAATAAATATATGTATTATTTTGATTCAACTTTTGACCATACTTGCTTACGAATATAGTCCACTGTTCCGTCTGGCATTGGAACGTAATCTAAGTCAGATGCAGCCTTCTTACCATCCTTGAATGAATAGTCAAAGAATTTCAATACTGCAGCTGCCTGGGTTTTGTTTTCTGGCTTCTTGTAGAGAACGACAAAGGTTGCACCGGTAATCGGCCAAGCTTTAGCGCCTGATGCATAAGTAATAAATGTATTCATTCCGGGGAACTTAGACCAATCAGTTCCGGCAGAAGCTGCAGCGAACGATTCAGAGGTTGGCGAAACCATAACACCATCAGCATTGCGTACCTGTGTGTAGCTCAAATTATTCTTTTTTGCGTAAGCATACTCAACATAGCCAATAGAATTCTTGATTCGGGCAACGTTCGCAGCAACACCCTCATTACCTTTACCGCTAACTGTAGAAGCTGCGGGCCATTTAACCTGAGCACCAAAACCAACGGCGTCTTTAAAGTTGCTACTTGCTTTGGATAAGAAGCTGGTAAAAATTGCCGTTGTGCCAGAACCATCAGCACGAGTAACTACTGTAATTGGGCCTGAAGGAATCTTAACTCCTGGATTTAATAGCGCAACACGCTTATCACTCCAGTCTGTTACAGATCCTTGAAAAATATCGGATAACAAATCACCTGAAAGCTTCAATTGATTTGGACCAACACCATCAATATTTACAACTGGGACTACCCCACCAATAATTGCAGGAAATTGAACCATGCCATGTTGTTCTAAATCATCAAAGGCTAAAGGCGCATCCGTTGCACCAAAGTCCACTGTTTTGGCCTTAATCTGCTTGATACCACCGCCAGAACCGATAGACTGATAGTTCAAGCTATCGCCACTTTTAGCTTTGTAGGCTTCAGCCCATTTACTTAAAACTGGATAAATAAATGAGGATCCGGCGCCTGTCATTTCAACAGCAAATGCTGTAGGCGCTAGCGAAATAGCACCAATAACGAGTGCTTTTTTCAAGAAAGATTTCATGTGATTAGTCCTTGGGTAGAAATAACGCAACATTGCGATACAAGGACAATACGATTGGACTATGACGCTTTGATGACAGGAATGTCACAAAAAATAAAAGTCAATAAATTCAGTAGTTTATGATTAATCTTTAAGAGTCAAAATGAAAAATTAATGGCTTAGGCTTG
>CAIVXR010000056.1 GCA_903909925.1 uncultured beta proteobacterium
GTGCAGAGAAGTCCATTTTTAGCGGAGAGGCTAAGTTCGTAGCACTTCCAGGAGAAAGTGGCGAGCTCGGCATCTTGCATGGTCACACCCCATTGATTACTCGTATTCGTCCGGGCTCTGTTCGGATTGAAAAAGCAGATGGCGATGAAGAGTTCGTATTTGTTGCTGGTGGCTACTTAGAGGTTCAGCCAGATCGCGTTACCGTATTAGCTGATACCGATATTCGTGGCCATGATCTTGACGAAGCAAAAGCATTGGAAGCAAAGAAACGCGCAGAAGAGGCCATGCAAAATCGTGGCACCGATTTTGATTTGGCTTTGGCTCAATCCGAGTTTGCCATGGCAGCTGCGCAGTTGGCTGCAATCGCACGTTTCCGCCGCAAAAAATAATCCTTGGCCAGCCCCTTGCTATTAAACGATCGATTTTTAAGGGCCTGCTTGGGTGAGGCAGTCGATCAGACTCCGCTTTGGCTCATGCGCCAAGCTGGCCGCTATCTGCCTGAATACAACGCTACACGCGCTAAGGCCGGAAGCTTTCTAGGGCTCGCTAAAAACCCTGCCTATGCAACTGAAGTAACCCTTCAGCCTTTAGATCGCTATCCATTGGACGCAGCAATTTTGTTTTCTGATATTTTGACCGTTCCAGATGCTATGGGATTGGGCCTCAAATTTACTGCTGGCGAAGGCCCGAGTTTTGATCACCCCCTTCGCAATGAAGAGGCGGTAAAAAATCTGCGCGTAGCCGACATGGGCCAGCTGCAATACGTATTTGATGCGGTGTCAGGAATTCGCAAAGCATTGATACAAGATGGCAAACAACGCGTACCCTTGATTGGTTTCTCAGGAAGCCCATGGACATTGGCTTGCTACATGATTGATGGCTCAAGCTCAGAAGATTTTCGTCATGCTAAAACTATGATGTTTAGTCGCCCTGATTTGTTGCAACATATTCTGGATATCAACGCCCAATCAGTGGCTGCGTATTTAACTGAACAATTAAAAGCCGGCGCACAAGCGCTGATGATTTTTGATACCTGGGGCGGCATGCTGCCAGATGGTTGGTATCAAAGAATGTCTTTGGCATCCATGCAAAAAGTGATTGCTCTACTGCCACGCGAGCATGAAGGCAAAAAAGTTCCCATCATCATGTTTACCAAAGGCGGCGGAATTTGGCTTAACGATATGGCACAGGTTGGCGCCGATGTTATTGCAATGGACTGGACTATGTCACTAAGTCGTGCTCGCAAACAGCTACTTGCATTGAATAAGCCTTTGGCATTACAAGGCAATTTAGATCCCCTCATTCTCTTCTCTGAAGCAAAGCAAATTGCTGCGCAGGCTAACCTCCTCTTGGAGGATTTGGCGAGCGCTCCAGCCCTTAAATCTGGCTTACATCCATTAGATGGCCATGTGTTTAATTTGGGTCACGGTATTTCTCAGTTCACCCCTCCTGAGAGCGTTACAGTTCTAGCTGAAGCTGTGATTAATCGGTCCAGGTCCCTTAGGGCAAAGTCATAATACTGAGTGATTGCTAACTTGCTGGTGGAATTTTGTAACAAAAGTTATGCACAGATTGGTGCAAATTTCAAAATTCATGAAGATTCGGAATAA
>CAIVXR010000057.1 GCA_903909925.1 uncultured beta proteobacterium
AGAAAATTCGCAGCCTTGCTTAGCTCGCTAGCAGGGAAGAGGGATAGAAGCGATTTTCCAATGCAATCATTTTTAGCAAGCAGCAGTTGTTTAATAGCATTTCTGTTCATCTCGACTATCGGATATGCATCATCTGCTTTAACGATAACGATAGACTCTGTACCAATTTCAAAGATAGATCGAAACCGTTCTTCTAGCTGGCTTATTTGTAGATAATTTTGACTAATCTCTTTTTGGGCTGAGACTAAATTTTGCTGTAAGCGAGAGACCTCTGTAATGTCTCTGCCAAAAACAATAATTTTTTTATTTGACGATGTTTTGATAGAGGCGCACATCATTGGCAGCGCTATATTTCTCTCGTTGCCAATCATATTAATTTGTCTAAACTTAGAAATGGTGTCTGGGCTAGCATCGTCTAGTAAGCGTTGAACTTTTGTCCTGCTATCAGGCTCTACTACTTCTGACCATTTTTTCCCAATCAGATCGTCTGAAATTTGCTTGGCTAAATTTTTATTATCAGAGTAGATGTCTTGAATCGATCCTAAGTCATCCAAAACAAAGGAGATATCTGCTGATGCTCGCGCTATCTGACTGAGCTCTTTTCCGCTTAATTCAGCAAAAAGTTTGTCTGGATGATGTGAGATGGGCATCTTAATTTAAGGCAGCTTTTTGCGCTATTAAGTCCGAAACTTTTTTAATAGCCTCTTCGGCTGTGAGCTCGCAAATATCTGCAGAACACTCTTGAATGAGTTCCGGTTTGAAATCGAATAATGGGCCGCCTGCCATTGTCAGTATCCCCTTGTTTTTTGAGGCCTTTTTTACTTCATTGAGCAATGTTTCCATAGTACCCCATTGATCCTCACATGAGATAGAGATTGCTAATAAATCATACGCTTGTGAGTGAATGCGATCCTTGAGATCAGCGCCAGTCGTTTCAATTTCAACGGTTGTATTCCAGCCATTTAACTTAAAAAACTCACCCATGATGAGGATGCCAAGCGTGTGTTGTGATCCTGGTGCATTGATCAGTAGAGCATTGCCCTGGAATGCGGAGAGTTTGCCTTGGCTCATAAAGGCAGGGCTGAGCTGGTGAATCAGGTTCTGAGCTCGGCCTAGAGCCAAAGTTACCTCTGTAAAACTATTTTCGTCGGTTTCCCAGAGCTGCTGCAAACGCCGGGTCGATGCTGGAATCAAATTCATATAGAGCGAAATAAGGCTGTGCCCCGATTTTTGCATTCGATCTATAAAAGTAAAGCAGTCCGCTATGGGGCCATCTAATAAAGTTTGGCAAAAATCGACAATCTCTGTCTGTTTTACCTCGATATTATTGACTTGGCTATCAGCCAACTGATTGGCTGATTCCAGCTTATGCCCCATCAGTAAGCGGGGGATGATTTCTGACTCAATGGTTTTGTTGAGCCATTGCATCATTTCTGCGTTATCTAATTCGCCTAAACTAGATTGAAATGTTTTTTTCAGCGAATCCGACAAAGTCAATCTCCTCATGGGGCGGTAATCGAGGCAAATTAAGGATATTTAATGCGGGCGTAAAAAATGCTGCACCGCAAAAAAATAAATCACCTTTTTTACCCCAAAAGGGGCTATTTGCTAATGAGCCTATTTGGCATTCTTTTTGCATAAATTGCCATAGGGAAACTACCAGTAATAGGGTTAGCCCGAGGGGTATATTTTACTAAATACCGTAAACTTTGATTGACACTTTTAGACTTTAAAAGTGGGCTCTTTGTTGTTTTAGAGGTGTTTTGGAAAATTTAACGACTACGTATGGAAAAAACATATAGACCACTATATACCCCAGAAGAAAGGGTAAGAAGAGACGAGACCAAATGGACTCTTGTTCAAGGAATTTTGGCGCCCATTCAATTTATTGTTTTCCTTGTGAGTTTATACCTAGTATTGCGTTTTTTATTTACTGGAGAGGGCGAGCAAGCCGCCAATATTTCAGTAGTAGTTAAAACACTCACGCTCTACACCATCATGATTACGGGTTGTATTTGGGAGAAGGTGGTTTTCAATTGTTATTTATTTGCCCCAGCATTTTTCTGGGAAGACGTATTCAGTATGTTGGTATTGCTTTTGCATACTCTGTATCTGGTGGCCCTAGGAACCGGGTATTTAAATCAAACTCAACTTATGTTGCTTGCTTTAGCTGCCTATACGACTTATGTGATTAATGCAGGCCAATTTATTTGGAAATTGCGTATGGCACGTTTAGATGAGGCAAAAAAAAAGATGGCGGCTACCACTCTCAATCCTGCAATGGCAAGCCCAATGGTTGAAATAATCTAAAGGCGATGATTTGATGCTTGAAAATTCTTACACCCAAAAGCGCAGTCAGCTGCAAGAGTATTTTGACCGCACTGCAGTAGATGCTTGGGCTAAGCTCACATCTACCGCTAAGGTAAGCGGTATTCGTGCCAAGGTTCGTGCTGGGCGCGAAGAGATGCGCCATGTCTTACTCAGTTATTTACCGAGCGACTTAACTGGCCAGCGCGTTTTGGATGCTGGCTGTGGCACTGGAGTCTTAGCAGCTGATTTAGCGAAGCGGGGCGCTCATGTTGTGGCCATTGATTTATCCCCAACTTTAGTGGATTTAGCTCGCGAGAGGGTTGGTCAAGATATTGGATCTGGCTCGATTGAGTTTCGCTCTGGCGATATGTTAGACCCCGCTCTAGGAGAGTTTGATCATGTAGTTTGCATGGATTCCATGATTCACTATCACCATTTGGACATTGCTGATGCAATGGCCAAGCTTGCTGCTCGGACCCGTGCCAATATTGCCTTTACCTTTGCCCCCAATAATGCAGCGCTGAGTACCTTGTTGACGATTGGCAGTGTATTTCCAAGAAGCGATCGATCACCTTTTATTCAACCCATTTCTATTGACTCTCTTACGAGAACCTTTAGTCAGCACGATGGTTTAGTGGATTGGGCACCAATTAGTACGCAAAAAGTGCAACGCGCTTTTTATTTTTCACAGGCAATGCGTTTAAGCAAGAAGCCATCTGATCAGAATAAAGCACGATAACCATGAAAATGTTCACTCTGACCTGGCGCGGCAAAGAGCTCTTTGAAGCTTGGAAGAGAGTGAGCCCAAGGTTCTTGCCTTTTGCTGATATCGCCACCAAAGAGTTGCCATTAAGTCGTCTTTTAAGGCTCTCACTATTTCAGGTCTCTGTTGGTATGGCAATGGTGATGCTGATTGGTACGCTCAACCGAGTGATGATTATTGAGTTGCAAGTAAGCGCCGCTTTAGTATCGATTATGGTTGCCTTGCCGCTGCTATTTGCACCCTTTAGAGCATTGGTTGGATTTAAGAGCGATAGTCATAAGTCTTTTCTGGGATGGCGCAGAGTCCCATATATCTGGATTGGCTCTTGGTTGCAATTTGGTGGCTTTGCAATCATGCCCTTTGCCCTCATTTTGTTATCCGGTGACACCACCTGGCCAGCTTGGTTTGCACAAGGAGCAACTGGACTTGCTTTCTTGCTGATTGGTGCTGGTATGCAGACTACCCAAACTGCCGGTCTCGCTTTAGCATCCGATCTGGCACAGCCAGAGGCAAGGCCAAGAGTAGTCGCGCTCATGTACATGATGCTATTAGTTGGTATGGCGGCCAGCAGTGCGATCTTTGGTTATTTATTGATTGATATCACACCCATTCTGTTGATTCGGGTAGTGCAGGGGGTTGCAGCAACCACTCTAGTACTCAACCTCATTGCTGCCTGGAAGCAAGAGCCTCGTCAGCCACATTTAACAGCACACTCAACTTCAACACCAAGCTTTAAAGAAACTTGGGCTACTTTTTCTCAGCAAGGTAAGGTGATGCGTTTCTTGCTAGCCTTAGGTTTGGGTACAGCTGCATTTAGTATGCAAGACATTATTTTGGAGCCTTATGGTGCTGAAGTATTAGGTTTATCCGTCAGCGCTACGACAGTGTTAACCAGCCTTACCTCTTTAGGTGCTCTGCTCGCATTTGGTGTGGCTGCGCGTTATTTAAATCGCGCTATTGATCCATATCGCCTTGCCTCGATTGGTGCCTTGTTTGGCATTCTGGCATTTAGCTGCGTGATTTTTTCTGAACCATTGCTTTCACCCTTGCTATTTCGTTGTGGTGCATTTTTAATTGGTTTTGGAGGTGGCTTATTTGCTGTCAGCACTTTAACTGCCGCAATGAGTTTTGAATCTGGTGGAATGAATGGTTTAGTCCTCGGCGCCTGGGGTGCAGTGCACGCTAGCGCATCTGGGATTGCGATTGCGGCTGGCGGAGTGATACGGGATCTGATTTCTAGTTTAGCGACTCATGGTTTCTTAGGCGAGGGCCTAATCTCTAATGCCACAGGTTATAGCTTTGTGTATCACATTGAATTTTATTTACTGTTTGCTACATTGATTGCCATTGGACCTTTAGTGGTGATGAATAAGCATGCCGTAATGAATGTTTCAAAGAAGTTTGGTTTAGATGAATTGCCAAGTTAAGTAGTGGCAAAGTATGTTTTTTCTCAATAAGTATTATTGTTAAAAGGGAGAGCAATATGGCAACCGGAGCAATTACAGAGTATGTAGATGTTGCACAATTGGCGCTATATGGATTTTGGGTATTTTTTGCGGGCCTAGTTTATTACCTTACTGTAGAGAGTAAGCGCGAAGGCTTTCCGCTGGAGTATGACGTTCGTGGTGAAACCCGGCGAGCGGACGGAATAGCGGGTATGCCGATGCCAAAAACTTTCCATACAGAGTATTGGGGTGATGTGACTGTTCCTAAGGATGAGCCTCTAGAAGCCGTTGCTGCAAGACCTTCAAGCTACCTTAATGGCGCACCTTTAGTACCAACAGGCAATCCCATGCTAGACGGAGTTGGGCCAGGTGCATTTACGAAGCGTGCAGATATTCCTGACATGACATCAGAAGGTCAAAAGCGCATTCTGCCAGGCCGCTTACTGGGTCAATTTAGCGTTGCCAAACAAGACAAAACTCCTGTTGGCATGCAAGTGATCGGGGATGATGGTGTAGTTGCTGGCACCGTGAAAGAGCTCTGGATTGACCAGGCTGAAGTCGTGATTCGCTATTTTGAAATTGAAACCTTGCCAGAGTTTGGCGGTAGAAGAGTATTGTTGCCAATCAATTTTTCTAGAATCGGCAGAGAGTTCATTAAGGTGGAATCAATTCTTGGCAATCAGTTTGCTTTGGTACCGGGCTTAAAGAGTCAAGATCAGATTACTCTCTTAGAGGAAGAAAAGATCATGGCTTACTACGGTGGCGGTACTTTGTATGCGACCCCTGAGCGTCAAGAACCACTCATTTAAATTGTGATTAATTGAAAGTATTTTGTGAATCAAAAACCATATGAATCAGCAGAGCATGAGTTCGAGGCAGCCTTAGGGTTGCCCGAACCGTTGCCTGCTGGCGAAACAATTCTTTGGCAGGGTACCCCTAACTGGGTTGCTATGGCTAAGCATGTATTTCGTCTGCAATGGCTTGCGGTCTATTTTGCGGTGATTGTGGTTTTGCAGATCTTTACAGTAGCGGGTAGTGAAGGTGGGCTAGCTGCAGGCTGGAGTAGTGTTGCCCTTGCTGTTTTCTTAGCGCTTATTGGACTGCTGTTAGTGGGCCTGTTGGCTTACTGGTCAGCAACCACCACGATGTATACCTTAACGAATCGCCGCGTTGTGATGCGCGTAGGCATTGTTCTCACAGTGACTTTTAATCTCCCATATAAGTCACTAAAAAGTGCAGATCTAAAGTTATATAAAGATGGCACGGGCGATATCCCGATGCAAATTGCCACTGAAGATAAGATCGCCTACTTTCATCTATGGCCTCATGCACGTCCATGGCGCTTGGCAAAACCAGAGCCGATGATGCGCTGTGTTCCAGAGGCAAAGCAGGTAGCGGCATTGCTTACAGATGCTTGGATGGTTTCTACTGGTTTGAGCAATATGGAGAGACAAGATATCCGACTTGAAGAAAGAGGAGTGCAGACTGCATGAGCATTTCAGAAAACAACGATTTTTTATCGCCAGTTGCGAAGGTGCTGATCGCTGCTCTAATGAGCGTTATTTTATTGCTGGTCTTTATCAATAGTCGCGATCTCAGTAAAGTGCGTGAGCCTGATGCATCGCCAGCACAGGTTTTGCAGCTGCGTTTTGAAGATCGTCCTGACGGATCGATTGCGGTAATCGATTACAAATCTGGCAAGCAAATTGATGCTGTGCAAGGTGAGGCAGGTTTTGTAAGAGGTACTTTGCGTGGTCTTGCACAAGAAAGAAAACGCAGAGGATTGGATAGTGGACCACCATTTGAGCTAATTTATCGTGCCGACGGCCGCTTAACTTTATCGGATACCGCAACTGGCCGTTTGGTGGATTTGGAGTCTTTCGGCCCCACTAATGCAAGTACATTTTTTAAGTTATTTAATGCATCAAATGCTGTAGCGGTAAGTAAGTCATAAATATTTATTGGAGTTGGAAATGAATTTAGATAGCGCAGAAAGCATGTTGCAAAGCCAGATCCCTGCAAAGGGATCCATTAATGAGTCCACCAAGATGGCATTGGAAGATGCGGTATTAAGTCCGCGCTTCTACACGACCAACTTCAAAGAGATGGATCGTATTAGCATTGATTCCTTGCGTCCAGAATGGGATGCATTGATGGCAGAGTATGAGGGCGACAATAATGCGGATCACTTCCAACGTCCTACGGATATGGATAAGAATTATTCCAATCTCCATCCTGCCTTATACGATGAGTTCGTTGAATTCTTAATTAGTTCGATTACCTCTGAGTTTTCGGGTTGTATTTTGTATGCTGA
>CAIVXR010000058.1 GCA_903909925.1 uncultured beta proteobacterium
CAAGCCGTCATTCAATAAAAGACGATCGCCAGGCTTGACATCATCAGGCAACTCTTTGTAATCAAGCCCCACACGCCCCTGATCACCTAGCTCACAAGCGATGTCTAGAATAAACTTTTCGCCTTCTTTGAGAAGAATTTTACTATTTGCAAATTTACCCACACGAATTTTGGGACCCTGAAGATCGGCCATAATGCCAACCTCTTTGCCCACTTCTGCAGAGATACTTCTCACTAGATCATGACGTGCTTTGTGATCAGCTACAGTGCCATGGGAGAAGTTCATACGTACTACATCAACGCCTGCACGGATCATGTCGCGGAGTACCTCAGGCTTTTCAGATGCTGGTCCTAGAGTTGCAATAATTTTTGTAGCTCGTAGCATATTTAGTCTTTCTTTAGTCTTTTGCTCTTTCAGCAAGCACTGCAAAGGCTGGTAAAGTTTTGCCCTCTAGAAATTCCAAGAAAGCACCACCCCCAGTTGAAATGTAATCCACTTGATTCTCAATGCCATATTTAGCAATCGCCGCTAATGTATCGCCACCGCCAGCGATTGAAAATGCAGGTGAATGTGCAATTGCGGCCGCTAACATTTTTGTGCCGCCGCCAAATTGATCAATTTCAAACACACCTAATGGGCCATTCCAAACAATCGTGCCTGCATGTGCAAGCATGGTGGAAAGGCGAGTGGCAGTCTTAGGCCCAATATCTAAAATCATATCGTCTTCGGCCACTTGATCTGCAGGCACACGATTTGCGCGGGCCAAGGGGGAGAGTTCATTTGCAACCACGACATCTTCAGGAATCGGTACATGCGCCCCACGCTTTTCCATAAGATCCATAATTTCTCTAGCTTCATTTACTAAATCTGGTTCAGCAAGTGATTTACCGATAGGTAAACCTTTTGCAAGCATGAAGGTATTTGCAATGCCGCCGCCAACAATCAGCTCATCGACCTTCTCAGCAAGAGCCTTCAGAATAGTGAGCTTAGAGGAAACTTTAGAGCCAGCAACAATTGCTATTAGCGGTCGCTTTGGATTTGCCAATGCGCGACTTAATGCATCTAATTCAGCCGCCATTAATGGGCCAGCGCAAGCAATAGGTGCAAACTTAGCAACGCCATTAGTAGTTGCTTCAGCGCGATGTGCAGTGCCAAATGCATCGTTTACATAGACATCACATAGAGCAGCAATCTTTTTTGACAACTCATCAGCATTCTTTTTCTCGCCCACATTTAGGCGGCAGTTTTCTAAGAGAACTACTTCACCTGGATGTACCTGAAAGCCGCCATCAACCCAATTACTAATAAGTGGCACTTTGCGATTAAGCAAAGTAGCAATGCGATCGGCTACTGGAGCCAGACTATCTTCAGATTTAAATTGCCCTTCGATAGGACGCCCTAAGTGAGAAGTCACCATCACTGCGGCGCCGGCATCCAAACACATTTGTACTGCGGGCATCGATGCCCGAATACGAGTGTCTTCAGTAATATTGCCTGCTTCGTCTTGGGGCACATTAAGATCGGCTCGGATCAGAACTCGCTTCCCCTTAAGTTGGCCGGATTGGGCTAATTCACTTAAACGTTTAACTTTAAACAAGGATTCCGGCATGGGATTAGGCAGATTTGGTGGTTTATGGGGAATACTCCATTCTAAATCGTCTAGCCCAAATAACCAAAAGGATCTCAGCCAACGTAGTCCTCCGCCTGCTCTACAATAGGGACTTGGACGTATTTTGGGGCTAGGGCCGCAAACCCGCCCTCGGCGCCCCCGTTAACTAGATACAAAAAGGTAGAGAAAATGTCGATGTCCGACCGCGATGGCTTTATTTGGTCCGATGGGAAGCTTATTCCCTGGCGTGAGGCCAATATTCACGTCCTAACCCATAGTCTGCACTACGGCATGGGTGTATTTGAAGGCATCCGTGCCTACAAAACCCCTCAAGGCACAGCGATTTTCCGCCTCCCAGAGCACGTAAAACGGCTCTTTAATGGCACCAAGATTTTTCAAATGAGCATGCCCTACAGCCAAGAAGTGATTACTAAGGCCATTATTGATGTGGTCAATAGCAATAAGCTTGAGGCTTGCTACATTCGCCCGATCATTTTTATTGGCTCCCAAAAACTTGGCATTTCTCCCAAAGGAAATAGTATTCATACCGCAATCGCTGCCTGGGAATGGGGCGCTTATTTAGGTGAAGATGGTCTAAACAAAGGTATTCGGGTCAAGACCTCCTCATTTACGCGCCACTTTGTGAACTCTTCACTAGTGCGAGCTAAGGCTTCTGGTTATTACATCAATTCGATTTTGGCTAATCAAGAAGTCACCGCTAATGGATATGACGAAGCTTTACTACTAGATACCGAAGGTTACGTTTCCGAAGGCTCTGGCGAAAATCTCTTTATGATTCGCAATGGCATCGTGTATACGCCTGACCTAGCATCTTGCTTAGATGGTATTACTCGCGACTCTGTCATTCAGATTGCAAAAGACCTTGGATATGAAGTTCGGGAAAAACGATTGACACGTGATGAAGTTTATTCTGCAGATGAAGCCTTCTTTACCGGCACTGCTGCTGAAGTAACTCCGATTCGTGAGCTTGATGACCGCAGCATTGGTGATGGTAAGCGTGGTCCAATTACTGAAAAAATTCAAAAGGCATATTTTGATGCGGTATATGGTAGAGACGATAAATATAAATCTTGGCTCACTTACGTGAAGTAATCAGGAAGCAATACATGACCCAAGCTCAAGTTGTGATGATAAATGGCAAAGACCTGCCATTGCATTGCCCAACCAATCAAACCCCTGCCTGGAACTCTCATCCACGGGTTTTTTTGGACATCACCGAAACCGGGGAAGCAAAGTGCCCATATTGCGGCGCTGAGTATAAGCTCATCCCCGGCACTGAGCCACACGGACACTAAGCCTTATCGGCGCCTCACCATGGGGCGCTGACTCGGGATACAACACATGCCAAGTATTCTGATTATTGCCCCAAACTGGATTGGAGATGCTGTCAGTACCCAACCTTTATTGGCTAATCTCAAAGCGCTTTATCCAAATTCTAAAATAGATGTTCTTGCAAGCAG
>CAIVXR010000059.1 GCA_903909925.1 uncultured beta proteobacterium
ACCCCGCTCACCCTTCCAACTTTTGGATCTGGCACAAAATGATTTATGCCTTGGTCCTGATTTCGTTGGCGCTTTTAGTTTGCTTCCTGTTGCTCGGTTGTATTTCTTTCTTCCTTTGGCTGTTAATCCTCCGCCTCGAGATACGGGCAACTTCTCGCCACGACCAACGGAAAGATTAGTTTTATTTGACATTTAAGTATTTCCTTATCTCATCAAGCAGTTGTAACTGTGATTGCGTATAAGCATCTTTGGAATTTTCCCATTGATTAAATGTATAACCTCTAAAATACCCTGGCATACCACTAGCTTGCAGCCATTCTTCATAAGGTCTTGATTCTTTAAACTCTGGATGTTGCTGGTAATAAGCGTATTGATCTTGCAATACTTTTTGTTGTTCTGGCGTAAAAGAATTAGCAAATTGTTGGTATCTTTGTGCTAAAAACGGATCTTTTTCAACACCGTAATGACTTACATAATCAGCCAATATATCAATAGGTCTAGTTTTGGGGTCAAAAACTTGAACCCCCACTTTGCCCAATGGAATGTTTTGTGGTCTTGGGTATTCTGGAGAACCCGTTTCCTCAGGGCTATAAAATTCTAAAAACCCTCTGCCTTTACCTGGAGCGTAATCAAAAGATATGTCTTTGTCAGCGAGATAAGGGTATTGTGACTTTGCTTTTTCAAAAATCATTTGACCAATAACAGCATTGTTGTCTGGCATAGGTATTGCTGGAGCATTATTAAACTCTTCTGGCGCTGCGCTTACAGTTACGGAAGCGTTATCAGGCATACGCTCTTGTTCCCGCTTTATCAATGATTAAGGCTTGCTGACGAGGTTTATCTTCTGGGTGATTAGGCACAGAGATATGTGTCCAACGGTCAAACTCACGAATGATCTGATCATAGCCAATGCCAGATGCCATGATCGCTTTGACTACTTCATCTGGTGTCATTCCAGGGATTCTAAGATCAGCAGCGCAGCCAATACGGTGCTGGCTAGTGTCTTTAGATCCGACTGCATCGTTTACTTGCTTGCAACGGAAGGCTGAATTGATCATTACAGGCTTGCCACCCAATACAGTTTTGACTTGCTCTAAAAATGATGCCAAACGGTTTAGATTGGCAGTTTCATCGGCATTAGGAGTGTTATCAAACTCCCGATGATCTGTAAAAGTCAGTTCTTCAAGCGTAAAGTGTTCTGATAAGTTCATTTTGTCGGTGTGGATTGATGTAGCAGTTGATCTTTAGCTTGACTACCAGCCGAACTACCAAAGTAAAACGCAATGATGCCTGTCCATGCAGTACCAAGGCTGCCTAACATAATCATCAAAGCTTGGTTATTGGAATCTACTTTACCAAGCATAAGAGCAACCAAAATACCAAAAAAACCAACTGTAACCAGTATAGAGAGAACAGGAGGTATATATGAATTGGTACTTTTCTGCATATCTCTTGCAGAAGATCTATCTTGAACTGCCAAAGTTTCAAAGTTAAGACCAAGCTCTTGAGCTTTTGATTGCAATTCAATTTCAGCTTGTTTAATAGAAGTAATCTGGTCTGCATCGAGTTTGCCAGCTTGAATAGTATCGTTTACTTTGCTCTCATCAATTCCCAAGGCTTTAGATACGGCAGTAACAGCCAATCCAGCCAAAGGACCGCCAAGACAGGTAGCAATAGTGGGTGCAATTTGTTCAAGCCAGCCCACTTTACAGACCTTTAAAAAAGTCTTTTACTTTATCCCATGCCTCTTCAGCAATTTGCTCTACTTCCACAGGGATATTGGCAATTTTTTGCTCTAAATCAGCAACTTGCGCTTTTGCAACATCTAAATCAGCCTGTAATTTTTCTTTGATATTCATAAAATTTCCTTTTACTTGTATCCCCAAGTTAAATAGTACGCAATAATCGCTGCTAAAGCAAAGCACATAAGTTGTACTCTGCGTATATCTTTTAAATCGTGTTGAAAATCCTCGTTTGCTTTACGCTCAATATTTTCAATGTCCAACTTAATTTTTAGTACCGCTTCCCACTCTTTAGCGCCATATTTCTTTACAAAGTCAATTTTTAAATTGGCTTCTTTGTCGCTAATTTGCTTCTTTTCTTTCCAGCTTTCAAGCGCTTTGATTAAAGCCGTTTGTTTTTTAAATTCGGCTTCTCTGAGTGCTCTACGCCTTTCTTGCGCTCTTTTTTGCGCTACATCTACCGCTTCTTTTTGGACATCTTCAATCGAACTTCCGATGATTTTGCCAGCTTCTTTACCGTTTCTTACTCCTTCGCTTATCCCCTTTGCACCCGCTAAAAATCCAAATTCATCAAGCACAATATCCTCATAAGCTAGGTTCTATCCCCTATAGACCTTCTCCAGGTGTGAAATAGCACTCGGATGCAGCTTCACCAATAAACGCAACATAAGTGTTTGCACTAGAAAACTGTTGCGGAATGGTAAAGGTTTTAATTGTTCCTGGCACAGATACCAGGCAGTATTGCGGTGATCCGTTGCTAGGCGCAGCCACAGTAATAGATGCGTTAGAGCTAACCACAAAATAAACAGGCTGACCACCAGTACCCGTAGGTTGATGGTTAGATACCAATAATTGATTGCAAGGGCTGTCAGCCGTAATGACTACAGTTTGGCTGCTAGTAGTCGCATTGGCTTTATAAGTTTTGCCTTGAGCTTGAAAAGCAATGTTATTTGCCATTGATAATCCTTCTGCCTTTTTCTGGCTTGGTAGTGGCAGAATCTTTATTGTTGCGATTGTCACCAAAATTCCATACGGATGTATAACCCGCTGGCATCTTGCCAGTTAGAGTTGTGTTCAATCCATCAGCAGAACCATCGCGCGGTAATTGTGGACGAACAGATTTAGCTATTTGTTGATTGTTTTCTGATGAACGCTTGTGGGGTGTATTACCGCTACTACCCGTTGTTTTCGGTTTGAGGCTCATTTTTTGTCCTTTCTTTGACATTGACTATAAGGTAACAAAATACTACGAATATGGCTAGTGTTGTCA
>CAIVXR010000060.1 GCA_903909925.1 uncultured beta proteobacterium
AGCTGAGCTCCAGATGCTTTCACAATTTTTGCCCATTTAGCCAATTCCTCTTTCAGTAGTGCGCCTAGCTTTGCGGGCGGTACTGGATTGAGATCTAAGCCCTGACCAATCAATTTCTCACGAACATCTGTCCTTGCCATGACTTTATCCATAGCAACTTGATTTTTCTTAACCACCTCAGCACTCACGCCAGCTGGCGCAAAGATTGCAACCCAAACCTCGCCCACACAATCAGGATAAGTTTCTGCAATCGTTGGGATTTCTGGAGCTGCGCTAGAACGTTTAGCGGAACTGATTGCAATTGCCTGTAACTTGCCCGTCTTGATGTAATTAATTGCTGACGGCAGGCTTGCAAAAGCTAGAGGTACTTGCCCACCCAAGACATCATTAATTGCAGGTGCAACCCCTTTATATGGAATGTGTTGCATCTCAATGCCAGCACTAGTATTTAACATAGCACCCAAAAGATGGCTGATCGTGCCATTACCAGCTGAAGCATAAGAAAGCTCACCAGGTTTTTTCTTTGCTGCAGCTATAACATCCGCTAAGGTTTTATAGGGAGACCCTGGCGGTGAAACCAATACATAGGGAGTAGCACCAATGTAATACAGGGGTACAAAATCATTGACCGGATCAAATCCTGGATTCTTATAGAGAGATGGATTAATAGCTTGTGCACTATTAATCGTTAGCAGCAGGGTATAGCCGTCTTTAGCAGAACGCGCCACACTTTGCGTACCAATGTTTCCACCAGCACCAGGACGATTCTCAACCACCATAGCGCTCCCAATTGCTTCTCCAAAAGCTGGAGCAATTAAACGCGCAACGATATCGTTTGTTCCGCCAGCAGCTTGTGGAACAACCAAATTAATAGGCTTGTTTGGATAAGGTTGGGCCATTAATTGAAAGGTAGCCAAACCAAAAATCAAACCTAAAATATATTTATAAGCTCTTTGATTCATCATCATATTTTCTCAAGTCAACAGTTTTAAGCGGTTACGCACTTCTCCAATATGCCCCTTGAGATCATAAAAATCTCGGGCAGCTAGTGCTGATACTTTCATATTAGCTACACGTTGCTCAATTAATTCCAATTCTTTAAAGTTTTGCTCTCTCATAGCAAGATTACTTGCATTTTGCTCAAGTAAATAAAGCTCTTCATATATCCCCGCAAACTTGAGGCGCAATAAGAAAGTATTTGCTGAGGAAAGATAAGTAAATAGCGGAATAAAAATGACTAAAAGTGGGATCACAATTTTTATAAAACGTGCAACCCAAACTGCACTCCAAAATGGTAAGTGGCGATGCAAGAAAGAGGGGCCATCTTTTAGATAAATTTCTGCGTCTGAATGCAAAGGAAAAGTAAGTCCTTTGCTAGAGGGAAATTCTCCAGGCTTTTGGAGAAGCGAGTATCTCGGCAATATGTCATAGGTAGCACCTAAGACGAGGGACAGTAGGGCCGGGCTAATATCCACTTTGGCCACTAATGTTGCTGTGGGAGCTAGTAGTTGAGTACTTTCCCGTGGAATATCCCGAGCAATGCCAAGTAATCCTCTTGGAACAATCACCTTTGATAGATAAGTGAGGTTATTTACGTAGGCATCCGCTTGATCAAAATACATCAAACGAATATCCGGATCGTTATAAAACTTTTTTAATACAGGTGCTTCTGCAGCCACAACAATAAAAGCAACATCTAGGGTGCCGGCATTTAATTTACTTAAAGCTTCATCAGGCGTGAGATATTCTGCTTTGATTTCATCTGACTTGATTTCGCTCGCATCTAACAATGCAGTAGTTAAAGCGGCAGTGCCACTACCCTGATTACCAACAGAAACTCGCTTGCCCTTTAATTGACTTAGGATGCGCAGCTGGCCTCCATCCGCTTTAAACGCACTCGCCCGATACCAAACCCAAACAGGCTCATAAAATAAGCCTGCGATTGAAACCAGGTTTGGATAATGATTAGCATCAGCCACGCCACTTTGCATCATTGCAAAGTCAATATCAGATTTGGGGCCACTTAAGAGACGCAGGTTCTCGACCGTTCCAGCAGTCTCTACTAATTCTAGAGTGACACCCTCTTTAGCAAGTTCAGATTTGAGGCGCTCACCAAATTGGTAATACAGACCTTCAGGCATACCCGCAGCCATTTTGATTGTCTTTGGAGGTGGAGGCGTCAAAATCCACAACACCCCAGAAATAGTGACCAAAAGCACTAAGAAGCTTAGGATAATGGTTTGCGGGTTGTAAAGGTGTTTTTTGAGGGAATTCATTAAAGTCTCTCTGGTATCTCTCTCGTTTTTTGCATTATGCCCCGCACACCAAAATAGGCAAATGATTCCCCTCTAAGGAGGCTTAAGAAGGCTTACTGACGCACTTGGTCGATGACTAGCCGAATATTATTGGCTCCGACCTTAACTATTTGTGGGGTAGAAATTAAATCGCCCGCCTCTGGCTTTGCCATTCCTGTTTTTGAGATTCTGACCTCGATAGAAGCCTCACTTAGTTGGGAGAGTGGCGCACTTGGATTCATTGCCAGAGCATCTGTTAAAGAGAAGTTCATCGGGAAGTCTGAGATCCCCGTCCTTAGCACTGCTACTGGCATACGCTCGCCTGGTTTACGGGCAATAACCATCACAATATCGCCAGATTTGACTTTAGATTTCAAATCAGTAGATATCTCAATCTTGCCACTAACACCTTTCGTGCTTACGCTGGCTTTAGATGAAAGACCGCCCTTAGCACGCGCATCAGCAATCGATGCCTCAATAGAGCGTGCGTCTTCAGTCCCCGGTGGTACTTGTTGTGCCAGCTTTTCCCAAATCTGAACAGCAGCCTTGTAATTACCTGCTGCATAGGAAGCAGTTCCAGAGAGCCATAAAGCCATCAAGTTATTAGGATCTAATTTGAGCGCTTGCTTAATGAGTTGCAGTGGTTTACCAGAAAAACTTCCGTTAGCATTAGTGGCTAGTACATCCGCATAGTCTGCCAAAAGCTGTGGATCAGATTCAATAAAGCTTCCAGCACGCTCATATGCTTTTGCAGCTTCTTGATTTCGTCCCAGGATTCGATAAGAGCGAGCGAGCATTACCCAGCCCTGAAGATTGCTTGGATCTTGCTCCATCTTTGCTGCAAACTGCGCAACCATTTTTTCGACACCTTCTTGCGTCATGGGTTGCTGAGTATTTTTTTGCGCAATTCGAGTCGCGTCACCCAAAGCAAAATAGAAGCCTGCTGAAAGTACCGCAATAAATAAACAGAGCCCAATTGCGGTGATCTTGCTAGAACCCATCACAGAGCGATCATCCTCTTCATCTGTATCCTGAAAGAGGCGTTGACGCATTTCGGCATGGGCAATTTCGTAATCAGCACTATTAATCGAGCCTGTTACCCGCTCTGTCTCTAATTTTTCGAGCTCTTCACGATAAATAGTGGCATTCATTTGGCGACGAGAAGTTGCCTCTACTTTTGGCGGAAAAATAAATGGGCGCAAGAGTAATACAAGCACTAAAACCAATAGCAAGAAGGCGGGAATCAGAAAGCTGATCATAGAGCGCCCTTCTCATTCTTATTGTTTAGCAAAGCATCAATTCTGTGATTGTCATCGTCCGACAATACAACAGTGCTAACAGCATCATTTCTACGACGTAAATAAGTTAATAGACCCACGATGCCCATTAAAAGAATAATAAAAGGTCCAATCCAAAGCAGCCAAGTGATCGGTTTAACGGGTGGGCGATAGAGCACAAAATCTCCATAGCGCTCAACCATAAAGTTTCTAATTTGATCATCGCTTTTACCCTCTTTAATGAGAGTACGAATTTCTCGTCGCAGGTCATTCGCTAAATCAGAACGTGATCCAGCCAAAGATTCATTCTGACAAACTAAACAACGCATTTCTTCAGAGATACTGATTAAGCGTTGTTCGGTCACGGGATCATCAGCCAAGGGTATTGCATCTTTAGCCAATGATGATCCAAAGCTGAATATCAACAGAGAAATCAATAAAATTTGCTTCATGATTTCGCAAGCTCGCTAATCAATGGATAGATCTTTTGGTTCAGTATGTCCATCGTAATGGGACCAATATGCTTAAAGCGAATCATGCCGGCTTTATCAATCACATAGGTTTCAGGCACACCATAGACGCCGTAATCAATACCAACACGCCCATCAGCATCGAAGGCGGATAGCAAATATGGATTGCCCTGCCTAGCCAACATAATAAGAGCATCTTCACGCTTATCTTTATAGTCTAGACCGATCAAAGGTGCTGCTTTTGACTTAGCTAACTCGACTAGCACTGGATGCTCTTCACGACATGCAACACACCATGAGGCCCAGACGTTCAATATCCAAACCTGCCCCTTCATACTTTCAGGAGAAAAAGACTGCTTAGGCTCTGACAACTGCGAAATTTCAAATGCAGGTGCTGGTTTATTGATTAATGGTGATGGCACTTCATGCGGATCACGATTTAATCCTATTGCCAAGAACACAATCAAGATGACGAAGAGCGCCAGGGGAATTAAAAACTTTAATTTCATGAGGCTTGTTTCTTCAATTTGATGCGATAGCGTTTGTCAGAGATCGCCAATACTCCACCAAGAGCCATTAGCAAACAGCCACCCCAGATCCAATCCACGAAAGGCTTGTAATACACCCTTACTGCCCATGATCTATCTGGCAATACCTCACCTAGAGAAACATAGATGTCTCGGGTTAAGCCCACATCAATGGCAGCCTCTGTCATTGGCATGCTTGATGAGAAATAATTACGCTTCTCCGGGTATAGGGTTGTCTGGAAATTGCCATTCTTGCTTAACAAGAAAGTTCCCCGCATTGCTTGATAGTTTGGTCCTGACGCGATATTGACATCTTGTAACTGAATTTGATATCCACCAACTGAAACAGTTTCACCAGCTGACATACGCACATCTTTTTCTTCTTGATAAGCACCAACCATCGTGACACCAATCACAAATACAGCAATGCCAAGGTGAGCCACTTGCATCCCAATAAACGAGCGGGTTGGCTTACCAGCTTTTGCTTGACGAATAATTTGCAAGCAACCAGAAGCGATGACCCAAAAAGCCAACAAGAAACCAAGACCTGCTAACCAAGTGAACTCGGCCATCAGCATCGGAATAGTGACACCAGCAACTATTGCAGCCAAAGCTGCAAGCCATAAGCGTTTAATGACTGCTGGCAGATCAGAGCTTTTCCAATTGGTCCAAGGGCCAATGCCCATCAATACCAATAAGGGTGACATGAGGGGCACAAACACACTATTAAAGTAAGGAGGCCCGACCGAGATTTTTCCTAGATGAAGTGCATCAATTAATAATGGGTATAAAGTCCCGAGCAATACTGAGCCAGCAGAAACAACCAAGAAGACATTCCCTAAAAGGATAAAAGTCTCTCTAGAGCTCAAGCTAAATTTACCGCCAAGAGTGCTCTTAGGAGCGCGCCATGCATAGAGAACTAAGGAGGATCCAACTACGAGCGCTAAAAATATCAAGATAAAAATACCGCGCCTTGGATCAGTAGCAAAAGCATGCACCGATGTCAAAACGCCAGAGCGCACCAAGAAGGTCCCCAAGAGGGATAAAGAGAAAGCAGTAATTGCTAATAACACTGTCCAGCTTTTAAAGCCGCCGCGCTTTTCAGTAACTGCTAATGAATGCAATAGTGCTGTACCGACTAACCAAGGTATAAACGATGCATTCTCAACGGGATCCCAGAACCACCAACCACCCCAACCTAATTCGTAGTAAGCCCACCAAGAACCCAAAGCAATTCCAAGGGTAAGAAAGACCCAGGCAGCGGTTGTCCAGGGACGTGACCAGCGAGCCCATGCGGCATCAAGTCTTCCAGATAATAAGGAGGCAATTGCAAAAGCAAAGGCTACTGAGAAACCAACATATCCCATATACAACATAGGCGGATGAAAGACTAAACCTGGATCTTGTAATAGTGGATTAAGAGATCGGCCATCTTGCGCAGCTGGTAATAGACGCATAAATGGATTTGAGGTTGTCAGAATAAACAGCAGGAGGCCGCTCATTACCAAACCTAAAACACCAATCACTCTAGCGACCATAAACTCATCCAAAGCTTTAGAGAGCTGGGCAACCAAAATCGTCCAGGTACTTAATAAGAAAACCCATAAAAGCAATGAACCTTCATGTCCACCCCAAACAGCACCTAAGCGATACACAACAGGCATCTGAGAATTTGAGTGCTCAGCAACATACAGCACAGAAAAGTCATTGGTATAAAAACACCAAGCCAAGATTACAAATGCAGTAGCAAGCAATAAGAAAACCGTTTGAGCAGCGGGTCTTGCCAACATTAACCACTCGCGACGGCCCTGATGCGCACCCAATAATGGCAGCACCCCCTGAATCAGAGCAACACAAAGTGCCAGAATGAGTGCGTAATGCCCAAACTCAGGAATCATTTATTGCTTCCATTTTTTTGAGCCTGCTCTAGGGCATGCTTAGCTTCTGGTGGCATATAGTTTTCATCGTGCTTAGCCAGCACTTCACTTGCAATGAATTCTCCGTTGCTATTCATACGCCCTTGAATGACCGCACCCTTACCTTCTTTAAATAAATCCGGAAGAATGCCTGTAAACGCGACTGGAATATCTTTTACAAGATCAGTAATAACGAAATGTACCGTCAAGCCATCACGCCTTAAAGATCCGTCCTTCACCATGCCGCCAATTCTGAAGGCTTGATCCTTCGGCGCCTTACCTGCAGACACTTCGCTTGGAGTGACATATAACGCAATATTGCTATTGAGTGCATTCAGAATTAATAGCGCAGCAACTCCAATGACTGCTAGAGCAGCAATAATGATCATTGCACGTTTATACCTAGGCTTCACTAACTACCTTCTCTATCAAACTGCTGGGCAAGCAGCTCTTGCTTGAGTCTGCGCACAATTGCCTTAAAACGAGCGCGTACCACTAAAGGCTCAAGCAATAAAACTAGTACGCAAACACCAAAGCTACCCCATACATATAGTGCGTAGCCCCCCATCGCAAAGAATTCTGCTGGACTATTCCACATCAGCTCTTTACCTCTCTCAATTGTCTCACCCAATCGGTATGGGCTTCACGCTCCAGAATAATTGCTCGAACTCGCATCAAGCCTACTGCGATGGAATACATCCAGAAACACAAAGCCATCAGAAGCATCCCCCAAAGCATGGTTTGCGCCATTGCAGGTGCTTTCGTAAGCGAAACAGAGGCGCCTTGATGCAAGGTATTCCACCATTTCACTGAGAAATAAATAATGGGTACATTCACCACGCCTACCAAGGCCAAAATGGCGCCCGCTTTATCTGCACGACGACGATCATCAATAGAGGCTTGTAAGGCAATAAAGCCTAAGTAGAGAAAGAGCAAAATTAATTCGGAAGTCAGGCGTGCATCCCAAACCCACCAAGCACCCCACATCGGTTTACCCCAAAGCGCCCCAGTCCATAAAGATAGAAATGCCATCCATGCGCCTACTGGAGCCAAAGCCTGAGCCATCATCGCTGATAAGCGAGTGTTAAAAACTAAACCAAGCCCGGCCCATACTGCCATCACCAGATAAATAAACATCGACATCCATGAGGCGGGTACATGAATAAAAATGATGCGATAACCCTGGCCCTGAACTGCATCTACTGGAGCAACAAAAAAGCTTACCCAAAGTCCAGCTAGACCGAATATAGCAGTTAACGCCCAAAAAATAGGAATGAGTTTGCCAGCAACTGGATAAAAGGTACTCGGACTTGATAGGCTAAACCAGTTCACCAAGCGGTTATTAGAAAAGGTAGAGTTATTTTCTTGATTCATTCAATCGCAATCTTCACAGCTGTAGCACTGACCCAGGGTACGAATGCTAAAGCTAAAACCAATAAAGCGCCCAGCAAAGAGAAGTGGCCAGAGCTATCTAAGCCAACACTATTTGCATACACAGCACCAGCACCAAAAATTAATACTGGAATATATAAAGGCAAAATTAATAAACTCATCAATACACTACCACCCCGTACACCAAGGGTTAAGGCTGCACCAATCGAGCCTAGCAAGGATAGCACCGGTGTACCAAGTAAGAGGGTAGCCATCAATACATATAAGGAACTGGCATCTAAATCATACTGAACGCCAATTACGGGGGCCAATAGTACTAAAGGTAGACCGCAAACAATCCAGTGGGCAATGATTTTTCCAGTTACCAATAAAACCATTGGTTGGGGCGCTAAAACTAACTGCTCTAAAGCGCCATCCTGGTAATCCGCTGCAAACATACGATGTAAACCTAGTAGGGTGGAAAGCAAGGCAGCAACCCAAATGACTCCAGGGGCAATTTTGCGTAACAGGGCGGCATCAGCACCAATACCCAGTGGGAATAAACTAGTTACCACTACAAAGAAAAACAAGGCTGTTAAGACTTCACTCTTACGACGCATAACCAAGAGTAAGTCGCGATGAATGATGGCAAGCAAGGCTTTCATAGCTCTAGTACCTGTACATTCGGAATACTGACCTCTTGATGACTTGTCAGGACTACAAGACCACCCATAGAGAGATGTTCAGAAATTAAATTCTGTAGTTCCTGAACTGCCTGGGTATCTAAAGCATTAAAAGGTTCATCTAATATCCAGAGCTTGGCCTGACGCGTTAACATACGCGCCATTAATACACGCCGCTTTTGTCCTGCAGATAAACAATTAACCGGTAAATTTTCACGGCCACGTAAACCAAAGCGCCATAAAGTAGCCATCGCTTTTTCAACGGAGAGAGAGATATCATCTAGCGCTGCATACATCTGTAAATTTTCTAAAGCAGTGAGATCTTCCTTCAAAGCATCTCTGTGCCCCAGAAATAATAGCTCTCGATGATAGGTAATAGGATCAAGCGTAATTGACTGATCGCCCCAAAGTACTTCACCAGACTCTGGTTTTGATAAACCCGTTAAGAGGCGTAATAGACTCGTTTTACCGACGCCGTTCTCACCGCGAACGTGCAAACAACTACCAGGCAGGGCATGTAAATGAAGATTAGTAAATAACTCTCTTTCACCACGGACACAGCTAAGTCCACGGGCTTCAAGCACCAAGGCAGAGTTACTAGAGGTCGTGG
>CAIVXR010000061.1 GCA_903909925.1 uncultured beta proteobacterium
CGGGTCACGGCCTTGTAGCTTTTGCAGGCACGTCATCAGACGTGATTCTAGGTCCTGAACTTTCTGGGTGTCTGTCAAGTAGCGTGGTAATTGCGCTGCCGCACCTTTAACCACTCCGGGTCCTCAACCTAAATCACATTTCTCAAGAGTCGCATTCTTCGGGCCAGCGGGTTTTTTCCAAAGCTCTTCACCAGCCGCCTCATAAAGTTCTGAAGGGTTGCCATCGGCAATCATCTCGCGATATTTCGCAATCTCGTCAGTTGCACTCTTTTGCGCATAGGTCGTTGATGAAATTGACAACAATGTTGCCATTAATCCTGAGGCTAAGCCCAGGGTATATTTACGCTGCATTTCTTACCCTTTCAAAACTATCGAAGCGGTGAAAATTACTGAGCTTATGAAGCAGTTGCTTCATCTGTACGTTTATCACCCTTACTATCCACCCAACTCACAACAATCTTGTCGCCTTTGGCTCCTTTGTACTTGAAGTTCAAGAATGGGTCCTTAGAAACTGCTGGGCCAAACTGACCGTTCAATACATCTTTACCATTTGCCTTGACATTAATTGAGCTAATGAACCATGCAGGAATAGTTTTACCAGCAGCATCTTTACGCTGACCAGATTCCATATCGTGCTTCATCAAAATTTTTACATCCACAATTCCACCGCTCTCAGCAGCTCTAACGCGCATTGGATCAGCCATTTTTTCCTCTTGTAATCTAGTTATTCGTTAATCGTCTTCATTTGGGCTTGGGGTCATTAACCGCCGCAACCACCCAAAGTTACCTTGATTTCTTTTACTGCCATGCTCCATTTGCCATCAGCCTTTACCAAGCCATAAACATTGGAGGTTTGACCCATCTTGATACGGGTAGTGACAAACGGCTCTGTTCCAGCAGGAATGAAAAATTGTGCCGCTAATGTACTAGGATTTTTTTCAACCAAGATAGCCATCTGCTCAGCTTTAAGGGTAGTTGTGATTCCTACGGGAACTACTGCACCATTTTCTGCAATATCAGGAGCATTCAAAGTAACGGCAGCTGATTTATCTGGGCTGCCTGCGCCTAAGATCTTAAAAACATCATCTAGGCTCTTGCCTTCAAAAGCGGCTTTATTCCACTCTTGAGCTTGGGCTTGGCTAATGAGGCCGGCAGAAGCCATCAGGCCAAAAATGGCTGAATATTTCAATAAACTGCGTCGCTGCTGATTCATAAAAACTCCTTTAATAATCTACTCTTAACATCAAATATAGTGGTATTTCGAAAAACCCTCTTTAAAACTATTTTCCGGTCAGCATCCAGCGCACAAGAATCGCCCTATCCTCATCGGATAATTGAGCCTGTGGTGGCATTGGGATTGCACCCCACACACCTGAACCACCATTTTTGACCTTAGCCACAAGCTTTTCTTGGGCGTCGCTTTGGCCTTGATATTTCACTGCAATATCCGCAATAGATGGTCCTACCAACTTTGCATTGGGAGCATGGCAAGCCGAGCAGTTTTCAATCTTAAATAGCGCTGCGGGCCCTTTTGGACTGGCTGTATGGATATCAGCAGCATGCGCTAAACCCTCTCCAGTAGATCCTGGAAGCTTAGCGCTTGCGCTCTTCGTTGTATCAGCCCCTCGATATGGGCCATAGAGGCGATTTTGCTCGGCAATGTTGCCGTGGGCATTTCTAGCAAAGTCTGGCAAGGTAGAGCCAATCTGAACAAACTTGACGCAATTATTCATGCAGGCCTGTGAGTTGACATCTGGTTTACCGTTCACACTCCAAAAACCATGATTAAGAGTCATACCATTACGATTTGGCATCTTCTTCTGAACCTCTGCAATATTGGCATTGCTTAGGACAAAGTCATCCGGAACAATTTCACCCAAGCTCAAAATAAATGCAACTACAGCATAAGTGTCATCTGGCGTTAATGATCTTGGGGCATTCCAAGGCATTGCTCGATAGATATAATCCCAGAGAGTAGAAACCGTAGGGACTTTCATCAAGGTCGTGCGCTGAGGTTGTTTGCGATCGGCTAATGATGCAACTTTGCCAGTCTTAATATCATCAGCAGTTGTTCCACCTGCGATTGGCGTAAAGATTTCGTTTGACTCACCAAATACCCCGTGACAACTTGCGCACTTCGATTCCCAGATGACTTGGCCTTGTGCAACAGAACCGGATCCCTTTGGCAAACCCTTAAAGTCTGGGCGTACATCAATATCCCAAGCGATCACTTCAGCAGGAGTTGCATTGCGCCCAATACCAGGAAACTTAGTGAGATTTTGCGTGCTTTGTGCGCTTTGTGCATAGGTCAGTTGAGCAGAAAATACTGCCAAACTTAAAAGTGCAAGACGAGCAAATAATTTATCCAACTTGAACATTGCTCACCTCGCCATTTGAATCTAACTTCCAAGACTGAATGGCATTGTTATGATAGATAGAGCGATTGCCTCGAATATCCCGAAGCATCTTGATCGATGGCTGCACATAACCGGTATCGTCAATTGCTCTAGATTGCAAAATTGCTGGCGATCCATCCCAAATCCAATCGATATTGAAACGGGTAATCGATTTAGTCAGAATCGGAGTTTCTAGGCGCGCAGTACGCCAGTTATTGCCGCCGTCAAACGAAACATCAACACGCTTGATCTTGCCACGTCCTGACCAAGCCATACCACTGACGTTATAAAAACCTTTATCTAGTAATTGCTGACCGCCTGATGGTGTGGTGATGACCGATTTACATTCTTGAATCGAGGTGTATTGACGATGCATCCCATCTGGCATGAGATCAATGTAGTGAACGGCTTCATCTTTGGCATTCCATGGCATATCACCCACTTCAAGACGACGCAACCATTTCACCCAGCTAACGCCCTGAACGCCTGGCACTACCAGACGCAGTGGAAAACCATTCTCAGGTCGCAACATCTCACCATTCATGCCCCAAGCAACAATAGTGTCGTCCAAGCAGCTCTCTAGATTAATGGTTCGAGTCATGCCCGAACCATCGCCACCTTCGGCAAGCAAGAACTTACCTTTTTTCAGATCAGCTCCGCACTCTTCAAGTAAGATCTTGAGTGGTACACCAGTAAATTCACAACAAGACAACATGCCGTGGGTGTATTGCACAGTTGGCACCGCTACATTACCCCACTCTAGACCGGTATTGGCACCACACTCAATAAAGTGAGTACGTGAAACTGAAGGTAGCCTCATTAAGTCATTCATCGTAAAGACACGGGCATTCTTGACCATGCCATTGATCATTAAACGATGTGTTTCAGGATTGAGGTTGTACCAACCCTGGTGATGGCGCTCAAAATGTAAACCGTTTGGAGTAATTGTTCCAAACAAACCTTGCAGAGGCGTGAACGCAACTGAAGCTGCGGATACGCGAGTTAAACCTGGCGATTCACGGCGGATTAAATTCGCCTCATAAATCGACGGCAATCCATAAGGCATCGTCGCTACGTTCTTACCTAAAGTGATTTGCCATTCTTGCTTTTCTAAAATGGCTGGATCGCCTTCGCCTGCAGCAAATGCCATTGGGCCTGCTAAACCAGCTGCAGCGCCACCAAGAGCAGAAAAGAATCCTTTACGTAAAAAGCCACGACGGGTTTCATCAAGGCCATTGGCATTGATGTCAGTAATGAGTTCCTCAGATATGAAATGCTCTGGCGCCTTCACCAGTCGGGCTCTATTACTAGGCTTCTCAACCGTAGAGATATCCTGAGCACTTAATTCAATTTGCTTCTTAGTCATTTGACCTCTACTCTTAATGAATACTTTCAGCAATCTTGGCGCAGACTGTCTGACACATTTCTATAGTTGCATCATCTGCAATCGAGTAATACACTGTTACGCCTTCCTTACGCCTAAGCAAAATTCCAGCTTTATGCAATGCTATTAAATGTCTCGAGACATTAGCCTGGCTTGAACCGCACATCTGCACAACTTCAGATACTGATTTTTCTCCAGCGCAAACGGCGTACATAATGCGTAAACGCGCAGGTTCTGATAACACAGTGAAATAAGCCGCAACTTTAGAAAATACTCTCTCCATCTGCTTGGGAGATAAATTCTTGGTTGCTTTTTGAACTCTAGCTTTCACAAGACCTCTTTATATGAATATATACGTATATATGCATATTTAATGACTATTTAAGCCCAATTCCTATAGTGAAATACCCTAAGACATCTAAAGCTACAATCCATTGATGGATACGGATGCCATTCTTCTCTCTTTAAAGCTTGCTTTGTGGACTCTGGTCCTGATTCTGCCCTTTGGAATCTGGGTTGCCCATAGGCTTCAAAAGGCAGGGAGAAACAAGTCCTGGATTGAGGCAGGCTTAGCTCTACCTCTTGTTCTGCCACCTACAGTATTGGGTTATTACCTTTTGATAGGACTTAGTGGCAAAAGCTTTTTAGGTATTCCACTAGTATTTTCATTCACCGGGATTTTGATTGCATCCCTGATCGTCAATTTGCCATTTGCTATCCAGCCTATACAGCGGGCTTTTGAGGCCATCAACCCAGAAATTATTGAGGCCGCCCAAGTCAGCGGGCTTTCTCATTGGCAGATTTTTCGCTTAATAGAGTTACCGCTAGCATGGCGTGGCATCACGAGCGCTGCTGTCTTGACCTTTGCCCATACCCTTGGAGAATTTGGTGTGATCCTAATGGTGGGCGGCGCTATCCCCGGTGAAACTAAAACGGTCTCGATTGCTATTTACGATAAGGTACAAAGTTTTGATACTGCTGGCGCTGGTGCCCTCTCATTAATATTATTAGGTACTTCACTCGTAGCAATTGCTATCTCATATGGCGTCTTTGGTCGTCAACCCTCACGAACTCCAGAGAGGGGAAATTAATGTTCAAGATTAAGCTCTCCCAAACGATGCCCAATCCACTGCAACTCAGTCTCGAGTGCTCTTCCGGCGAACTACACGCTCTGGTTGGCCCATCAGGCAGCGGTAAGACAACCGCCTTGCGCACGATTGCTGGCCTTAGTAATGCCCAAACTGGAAGTATTGAATGTGATGGTGAGATTTGGTTTGATGCCAATGAGAGCAATGGCATTACTACTTCACTTTGCCCTGCTGAGCGCTCTTGTGGATTTCTGTTTCAACAATATGCACTCTTTCCGCACTTATCTGCACTAGAAAATGTGTGCATACCGCTATACAACTCTGTTGCAGAGTCTGGTGAGCGTCAGGCCCAAGCTAGGCAGTTGCTCAATCGTATGGGTATCGGTGAATTAGCCAATCGTATGCCCAATCAACTATCCGGTGGTCAACAGCAACGTGTTGCACTCGCAAGAGCCTTAGCAAGATCGCCCAAAATACTATTATTAGATGAGCCTTTCTCTGCAGTAGATGCCCCAACGCGCCAAGGCCTTTATAAAACTCTGGCTGAGCTTCGCAAAGATTTAAACATTCCAATTTTATTAGTCACCCATGATCTGCGCGAAGCAGATTTATTGGCAGATCGTATTACCGTCATTGATCAAGGGGTTGGCTTGCAAACCGCACCGCCTAAGGTGCTTTTCGAAAGACCTAGAAACTCTCGTGTTGCAGAACTTGTAGGTATCAATAATAAGTTTGAAGGGGTGTTTAATGCAGGCAAGCTGACATGGAATGGCTGTCAGCAAATATTTGAAGTCATTGATAAAGGCAAGATCCCGCCCCATACTCCGGTTGCCTGGGTGGTTCCGGCAGATGGCCTCAGCCTTCATCAGCAATCAAGTACAACCTCAATTGAGGCCCATGTTGAGCAGATTAGTACATTAGGACAAATTGCAGTCATTCAACTGCTATTAAATAACGCTACTCATACTCTTACCTGGGAAGCTTCAGCAGCAGAAGTAAAGCGATTAGGGTTAGAGGTAGGAAAAAATACTCATGTGCAAATTGATGGTAGCAAGATTCACATCATGCCGCTACGCCCTATCAATGATCCACGTCGCTTTACTTCTTAGCGACCAGGCCCAATAAGGCAGATATGCCTGCATGTCTTACACCTTCATTAAGCTCTTTTTCATAGCAGCGTAAATCTAATATCTGAAATTCTTGAGTGAGTTCTCGAATCATTTCTTCCGTATAGAGGTGATCGATTAAAGATGGGCCACCTGTTTTGTACTCTAGCTGCTTTAGCGTATAACCTTGCAATATGAAGATGCCACCAGGCATTAATGCTCGATATGCTTGCTGAAAGATGCGGGCCCGCATTTGCGGCTCAGCAAACTGAATAAAAATCCCAATCACCGCATCATAGGTATTTTCTTGCCAGTCAAAGCCATCAGTATCTGATAGTGAATAGGCGATTTCTACTTGATTGTCTTTGGCAAACTGCTTTGCTTTTTCCAAAGCAATGTTAGAGACATCAAAGCCAACTACTTGCATCCCCTGCTTCGCCAACCAAACGCCATTGCGACCCTCGCCATCTGCAATACAGAGAACTTTTTGATTCGGCTTTAAGTGGGCTTTAGCTTGCAGAGCAAGATATTCATTTGGCTCCTTGCCAAAGATAAACTCTTGCTTATTAAAGCGTTGGTTCCAGAACTCTTTAGCGTCATCAAAGTTCATGTACTCACTTTGATGAACTTGGTTATTTTTTGAGTCCGCCAATGAGATCGCTCTTTAAATCATTGATGTTTTCAAGACCAACTGCAATGCGTACCAAGCCATCAGTTATCCCTGCAGCCTCTCTTGCTTCAGGAGATACACGGCAATGAGTAGTCGTCGCTGGATTGGTAATCGTTGTACGCGTATCACCCAAGTTTGCAGTAATGGAGCACAGCTTAGTTTGGTTGATTAATTTAAAGGCTGCCTTCTTGCCGCCTTTGAGGGTAAAAGACACAATTGCACCCCCTGCTTTTTGTTGGCGTTTTGCCAAAGCATGCTGAGGATGAGAAGGAAGGCCAGGATGGTAAACGCGTTCAACGCCAGGCTGCTTTTCTAGCCACTGGGCTAGGGCAAGCGCATTCTGACTCTGTTGCTTCATACGTAACTCAAGAGTCTCTAACCCTTTTAGAAATACCCAGGCATTAAATGCAGACATAGTTGGGCCCGCTGTCCTTACATAAGGGAACACTTTACCCATTACGAAGTCTTTACTGCCTACAATCGCACCGCCAACTAC
>CAIVXR010000062.1 GCA_903909925.1 uncultured beta proteobacterium
AAATCAAGCTCATCCGCTTGGTTTGATTCGGTTGATTTAGGCAGATCTTGTACTAGCGCAGCCAAGCAGGCATCTTCACCTTGAGTAAAGGTGGTTTCAATACCGCTACCAGAGTAATTGAGAATACGCACTTTAGGGGCAAAGGTTTTACCGAGGCGCTGCGCTGCTCTAGATAAATCCAACTTAATCACTTCTGAAGGGCAAGAGCCTACTAAAAATAGGAGTTTGATATCAGGACGACGATCCAGTAACTGTTTGACTACTTTATCTAGCTCATCATTGGCATCTGCCAAGCCGGCTAAATCACGATCATCAATGATGGCAGTGGCAAAACGAGGTTCTGCAAAAATCATCACTCCTGCTGCAGACTGAATGAGATGAGCGCAGGTACGAGAGCCGACTACTAGAAAAAAAGCATCTTGAATTTTGCGATGCAACCAGATGATTCCAGTCAGGCCGCAAAAAACTTCTCTTTGACCACGCTCTTTTAAGGGCTGGAAATTGATGGGCTGGGAATCAAGCACGACTTCTTGGGATACTGAATTCAATTCTTACCTCAGACTTTGCTATAAGAAATGAATAGAAAATGAAATTGGTTTGTCTTTAAACCAATTTCAAAAAGGGGGTCAAGCCAAAAATGAGTCATACCGTAAAACGTTGATCTATAGATGCCTTAGTAAAAGCCTCTTGAGGGGTTTTAGATATAAGTGTTTACACCGATTAAATGGGGTTTAATGGGTCCTAGAACAAGGTTTTGGCCACTTTCAGGCCAAAGAAAAAGCCCCAAATACTGCAATATTGCGGGGCTTTTTATGGGTTCAGAATTGGTCTTTTAACGCTGGGACTTGAGCAGCGCCTTAAAGCTAAGACCACTTAATGCCAAGCCAATTCCAAGTGATACTAAAAACGTGGCTGTTTTAGATTGGGCTTGGCCCGCTGGAAAGATCAGATAACAAGCAACAGTAATACTGATCACCATGCCGCAAAATCCAGCAATCTTGGAGATCTGGTCTCTTACATCATGAAATTTCATCATGCTTTGTATCCTTTCAAGGTTTTATCTTCTGTGCACGAGATCTTCATCAGATCCTCAATGCATTACCAGTGCATCACTAATGCACCACTACTTATTTACTGAGAAAACTTTAAACCGCGCCATTCTGAGAGTCAAGATATTTAGGGTAAACCCTTGATTAAATACTACTTTTCTCTATTTCCAGCATGCCCTCTTCCATTCCATAGAGCGGCTCATAAGCCAATTGCTCTTGGGCCTTAGTTATCGAGACAGAAAACGGGTGCGCCATTAAGTGAACCATCTCCCTAATTAAAGGGGGCTCTCCGCGTAGTGGCAAGTAGTTCCAACCATTTTCGGTAAAGCGCGCTAATGGCCAGGCTAAGAAACGGGGGATGGATAAAGTAGGCACTTTGTAATGACCTGCCAAAAGTCTTCGACTCATCCATTGCCTAAAGAGAACTGGCGGTCCATCGCTGATAAAAAAGCTTTCGCGATTTGATTTGGATAGCAGCGCTTTATTAACTGCTGCGCACAAGTTGTGAATGTTGCAAGTGGAAAAGAGATAGTTACCCTGATCAAACCAGCCAAATTGATTGAGGTCAGCAGCCTTGCCTAAGATGCGATCAATGAGATCGCCTTTCCCCCAAATTGATGCTGGCCTCAGACTGATGACTCGAAAAGACTCATCTCCAGCTGCTAG
>CAIVXR010000063.1 GCA_903909925.1 uncultured beta proteobacterium
ACAGAAGTTTTCTTGGCAGTGTCAGCGATACCCGGAGTGCTGATGTGATAGTCGATCCGCCAGCCAACGTTCTTGGCATAAGCTTGGCCACGATTGCTCCACCAGGTGTAACAAGACTCCCCCGCTTTGGGTTCTAATTTGCGATATACGTCTACATAGCCAAGCTTATCGAACAAATTAGTGAGCCATGCACGCTCCTCTGGCAAGAAGCCAGAGTTTTTGAGATTACCTTTCCAGTTCTTGAGATCAATTTCATGATGAGCAATATTGACATCACCGCAAAGGACGATTTCACGACCTGATTTTTTTAATTTGATAAGGTGGGGCAAAAAGCTATCGAGATAGCGATACTTGGCTTCTTGCCGCTCAGGAGAGCTAGACCCTGAGGGCATATAAACCGAAATGATTGAAAGCCCTTTGAAGCGTGCCTCGACATAACGCCCCTCAGCATCAAACTCTTCGTTGCCATATCCATAGACAACCTCATCTGGCTTATGAGGGGTGTAGATACCGCAGCCGCTATAGCCTTTTTTTTCGGCATGGTGAAAAAACCCATGCATCCCATCAGGGTTGAGAATAGAGTCCTCTAGGTCATCGCGCTGTGCTTTGAGCTCTTGCATACAGATAAAGTCAGCTTTTTGCTTGATAGCCCATGGCAGGAAGCCTTTTTTGACTGCGGAACGGATACCGTTGAGGTTCGCGGAAATGATGCGTAACATGTAGGCCTATGAGCTCAAATAATTCAAATCAAAATAACTTTATTCGTTTTGCCTTGGAGGCAAAGGTTTTGTCCTTCGGGGAGTTTAAAACTAAAGCGGGAAGACTCTCACCTTATTTTTTTAATGCGGGTGGATTTAACGATGGCGCACGCTTAAGCGCTTTAGGTCGCTATTACGCAAAAGCTTTGCAAGAGTCTAAGATTCCTTTTGACATGCTTTATGGCCCTGCATATAAAGGCATCACACTGGCTGCTGCAACTGCTATTGCTCTAGCTGATAACGGCTTAAACGTTCCATATGCCTATAACCGCAAAGAAGCTAAAGATCACGGCGAGGGCGGATCATTGGTGGGCGCACCGGTCAAAGGCAAGGTGGTGATTATTGATGATGTTATTTCTGCTGGGACTTCAGTTCGAGAGTCAGTGGACCTTATTCGTGGTGCTGGTGCACAGCCAGCCGCAGTATTAATTGCCTTAGATCGCATGGAGCGTTCTGGTAATGCCGTTGAAATTGGCAAGCAGTCTGCAGTTCAGGCTGTTGAGCAAGAGTTTGGCTTACCAGTGATTGCGATTGCAAACTTAGCAGACTTGATGGCTTTCTTAACGGCATCTAGCGATGCCGAACTCACCAATTATTTACCAGCAGTAAAAGCGTACCGCGATCAATACGGCATTTAAAGAGTCTTCACTTAGATTTCTGTTTCGCCTTCAAATGCCGTTGCGGCTGGGCCAGTCATGATGACTGACTGAGCGACATTATTAACAACTCCGCCCCATGCGATCTGGAGATCGCCCCCACGGGTATGCACTTGAACCGGTGAATCTAGCAGACCTCGACGGATTCCTGAAACCACCGCTGCGCAAGCCCCAGTTCCGCAGGCTAAAGTTTCGCCTGCACCACGTTCGTAGACGCGCAATTTAATTTCATTGCGATTGAGTAACTGCATATAGCCGGCATTGACTCTTTTTGGAAAGGCAGAGTGCTTTTCAATTTCAGGACCTTCTTCAAGTACGGGTGCGCTCTCAATGTCCGCAACAACTTGAACGGCATGTGGATTGCCCATTGAAAGTACGCCAACAAAACTATCATGCGATCCAGGATGCTCTAGAGGAAGTGCATAGAGCATCTCTTGAAACTCTTGCATGCTTGCAATCCCATTTGCATTAAATGGGATTTGGCTGTGCTCAAAAATAGGGGCGCCCATATCGACTTCTACTTGACCATTTGGATGAGACTTGAGGGTCAACACGGTATGGGCAACTTCAACCCGAAGTGGATTTTTGGTAGATAGGCCTTGATCTAATACAAAGCGCACAAAGCAGCGTGAGCCATTGCCACATTGCTCTACTTCGCCGCCATCAGCATTAAAAATTCGGTAACGAAAATCGGCGTCTGGACGGGTAGCTTTTTCAACAATGAGAATTTGATCAGCGCCAATACCAAATTGACGATGAGCAAGGGCTTGCCATTGCTCTCGTGTAATGCCGTGTAGGTCTTGATCTATACCATTGAGCACAATGAAATCATTGCCAGCACCATGCATTTTGGTGAAGCGCAATTTTCGTAGTGGTGGCTTTGTACTCAAAATATTCCCGCTTAATCGTAAAGACTGGCTTGCCCAGGGGGTCTGTGTTTAAAACGTTTATGTACCCAATAGTACTCTGCCGGTCTTTCTCGAACAAGTTCTTCAATGTATTGATTTAAGCGGGCAGTGTCTTGCTCCACATCGTCACTTGGAAAATTTGGTAAGGGCTCGCTAATGTGGCAGGTATAACCTGTACGGTCTTTATTTAGGGTAGTTGTCATCAGGCACACTTCAGCGCCGCTGAGCCTTGCCAGACGGGAGACGGAGGTAATGGTGTTAGTCTGGATTCCAAAGAAAGGAACAAAGATAGAATCACGTGGGCCCAAATCAATATCGGGGGCAATAAAGATAAAGTTGCCTGTTTGAATTTCGCGAATGAGATCGCGTAAGCGACTTTGCCTTTCAATCGATTTACCGCCAAAACGATTCCGCCACTCAATCATCTTTTGGTTGAAGAAGGGATTCTTCATATTTTGATATAAGCCTGCACCGCGAGGCCAGTCGTATTGGTTAGCCAAAACAGATAAGGCCATAAAGCCACCTTCAAGGCCAACGAAATGAGGGTTAATTAGTAAGCGCGGCTTGCGGTCACCCAAAGTAATGGCTGAGTTGATAGTCACAATATCGGTAATTTGTTTTCCACTACCAAGCCAGATGCGACTACGCTCTAAAACACTGCGACCAAAGAGCTTCCAGTGTTCCAGGGCAAGGGCATCAAGCTCTTTTTCGCTCAGATTAGGAAAGCATAGGCGAAGATTAGTTTTCACTACATGCTTACGCCCATTAGGTATATGAGCCATAAGCCAGCCGAGACCATAGCCTGCATGGATGGTGATCGTATATGGGAGGAAGGCAAACAGGCGCAAGAAACTGAGCGCCAGGAAATTGAAGAGGTTGTGTAACCGGATCATTTCAAAAGTTTATAACTAATTACTTGGGGGTAACTCTGCACCGGTTGGATGTTTGTAGCGGTTGTAAGACCAAATAAATTGTTCTGGTGCAACCAACACTGCATTTTCTATAGCAATACTCAACTGCGCAGCAGCAAGATTGGCATCTTCAGATAAGGGCGCAAGCCGGGTGGCTTGCATTAGCCAGCCTTTGCCGATGCCTTTGCGCTTAGCAGTAAACATGATCACTGGAGTGTTATTGCGATTTGCTAAGCGTGCAGGTAAGGGGGTTGTGTAGGCAGGGCGCCCAAAGAATGGCACCCACACACCTTCACCACCACTAGGTACCTGATCAGGAAGAATTCCGATCGCCTCACCTCGAGTGAGCGCTCTGGACATTTGGCGCACGCCATTTAGGTTGGTCGGAACAAAATGCATATTTGGGTAGGCGCGGCCTTCTTCTACTACTTCGTTGAGCCACTCCTGACGGGAAGGTCTATACAAAATAGTGGCAGGGAAATGTTGTGCCAAGACCCGTGGGATGATTTCAAAGCCACCAAGATGGGGCGTCAACATCACTAGGCCATGCCCTTGACTGATAGCAGATTCCACGAGGTCCCAGTTTTGTACCTCAACTAATTTCAGTGCTTTCTGTGGGTTACGCCAAATCCACAAACTATCAGAAAACAGCATTCCTGAGGCTCTTACAGCATCCCAGAGTTTGAACGGTAGTTTGCGAGCGCTAACTACAGATTGATACTGTGGGCGAAAGAGTGAGCGATATTGCTTTGAGCCCACATAAGCCAATATACCCATGAAGGCCCCAATCACTTGTACCAAGCCAAGGGGAAGAGCAGCAATGGTATTTAGGCTATGTTTAAGGATTAATTTTCGCACCCCCCAATGATATTCAATACAGTCATCAGGGCCAAATTTAAGTTGATCTTGATGGCTTTCGCACTTTTCGGATAAAATCAATTTATCGCTGAGTTAAGACAACTTGCAGGGCGATTCATAAATTCTGCTAAAGCGTCGCCGTTGTAGTTCCTGGCACGTCGAGTTGTCCCATAGAACGTGTTAATTTTTTTAAAGGAATATGCAATGGCAAACGATTACTTCTTTACCTCAGAGTCAGTCTCTGAAGGTCACCCCGATAAAGTAGCGGACCAAATTTCTGATTCGATTCTTGATGCCATCTTGGCTCAAGATCCAACTGCACGCGTAGCCGCAGAAACTTTATGCAACACTGGTTTAGTAGTACTTGCTGGTGAGATTACTACCAATGCAAACGTTGACTACATCCAGGTTGCTCGCAATACCTTGCGTGAAATTGGTTACGACAATACGGATTACGGCATTGACTACAAAGGCTGTGCAGTACTGGTTGCCTATGACAAGCAAAGTCCAGATATTGCTCAAGGTGTTGATAAAGCGCATGATGATGGCTTAGATCAAGGTGCTGGTGACCAAGGCTTGATGTTTGGTTACGCATGTGATGAAACTGCAGAGCTCATGCCTTTGCCGATTCATTTGTCACATCGCTTAGTAGAGCGCCAATCACAGTTGCGCCGTGACGGCCGTTTGACATGGCTGCGCCCGGATGCAAAGTCACAAGTGACCTTGCGTTATGTGGATGGTAAGCCTGATTCGATCGACACGGTTGTTTTGTCTACTCAGCATGATGAAGATATTTCTCTAGAGAAGTTGCGTGAAGCAGTCATCGAGGAAATCATCAAACCAGTATTGCCTAAGCATCTCATTAAAGGCGCAATTAACTTCTTGGTAAACCCAACAGGCAGGTTCGTTATTGGCGGTCCACAGGGTGATTGTGGTTTAACTGGACGCAAAATTATTGTTGATACCTATGGTGGTGCAGCTCCTCATGGTGGTGGCGCGTTCTCCGGTAAGGATCCTTCCAAGGTCGATCGTTCTGCTGCCTATGCTGGTCGCTATGTTGCTAAGAATGTGGTTGCTGCAGGCTTGGCAAGCAAGTGCTTGATTCAGATTTCTTATGCGATCGGTGTTGCAAAACCAACTTCAGTGATGGTGAGCACTTTCGGTACAGGTAAGGTTTCTGATGAGAAGATTGCGCAATTGGTATCTGAGCACTTTGACTTGCGTCCAAAAGGAATTGTGAAGATGCTCAATCTCTTGCGCCCAATTTATCGTAAGACTGCTGCTTATGGCCACTTCGGTCGTGAGGAACCAGAATTTACATGGGAGCAGACAGATAAAGCGGCAGCATTACGTGCTGCAGCAGGTTTATAAGCATCTAAAGCATTAAAAAAGCAGTTTCTAGATGTACTAAGACGAAATATGGCGTAATTGTTTACAATTACGCCATACCTTCAAGGAGCGTTGCAAGGAGTGCTGAGATCCAGCACTTCCCCAGGCTTGAAGGGAGTAGATTCCTAAACAGAGTTTGCTAATTGCAACCGCGCTCGCTAACCCATGATTCAATGGCTAGCGAGTTTCTACTCCAGCATTGGATCGTATTTAGCTGGAGCATTAATGAATACCGTTACCGATTTAAATAACTTTGTTGCAACTCGTTGCGCAATTGCTGATATTTCTTTGGCTGATTTTGGCCGTAAGGAAATCGCTATTGCTGAAACTGAGATGCCTGGCTTGATTGCTATTCGCGATGAATTTGCAGCACAACAACCATTGCGTGGTGCGCGCATTACTGGTTCTCTGCATATGACTATTCAAACTGCAGTCTTGATCGAGACCCTTGAGGCCCTTGGCGCAGAGGTGCAGTGGGCTTCTTGTAATATTTTTTCAACCCAAGACCATGCTGCTGCTGCAATTGCTGCGAATGGTACTCCGGTATTCGCAATCAAGGGCGAGACCCTTGAGCAATACTGGGATTTCACGCACCGCATCTTTGAGTGGGCTGATGGCGGATTTACCAATATGATTTTAGATGATGGTGGTGATGCTACCTTGCTATTGCACCTTGGTGCCCGCGCTGAAAAAGATCAAGCTTGCTTAAACAATCCAACAAGCGAAGAAGAAACCATTTTATTTGCTGCTATCAAGAAAAAATTGGCGCAAGACCCAACTTGGTATTCGACACGTTTAGAAAAAGTCAAAGGCGTTACAGAAGAAACTACTACTGGTGTACATCGTCTGTATCAAATGTTTGCTAAGGGCGAATTGAAATTCCCAGCAATTAATGTGAATGACTCGGTTACCAAGAGCAAGTTTGACAACCTTTATGGTTGCCGTGAGTCTTTGGTAGATGCGATTAAGCGCGCTACAGATGTGATGGTTGCCGGTAAGGTAGCCGTAGTTTGTGGATATGGCGACGTGGGCAAAGGTTCGGCCCAAGCTCTGCGGGCTCTTTCAGCTCAAGTTTGGGTGACTGAGGTCGATCCAATTTGCGCATTACAGGCTGCTATGGAAGGCTACCGTGTTGTAACGATGGATTACGCCGCTGACAAAGCAGACATCTTTGTATCGGCAACAGGTAATTACCATGTCATTACTCATGACCATATGGCTAAGATGAAGAATCAAGCAATTGTTTGTAATATCGGCCACTTCGATAATGAGATTGATGTAGCTGGGATTGAAAAATATCAGTGGGAAGAGATCAAGCCACAGGTTGATCATGTGATTTTCCCAGCCGCCAATGGCAAGCCAGAAAAGCGCATCATTATTTTAGCTAAAGGGCGGTTGGTTAACTTGGGTTGCGGTACAGGCCACCCTTCCTTTGTCATGAGCTCTTCGTTTGCAAACCAAGTGATTGCCCAAATTGAATTGTGGAACGCAGTTGGCACAAGTAAATACCCAGTTGGCGTTTACACATTACCTAAGCATTTAGATGAGAAGGTTGCGCGTTTGCAGCTCAAGACATTGAATGCTCAGTTGACTGTATTGAGCGATCAGCAAGCTTCTTATATTGGCGTAACAAAGGAAGGCCCATATAAGGCTGATCACTATCGTTATTAATCCAATTTGTTGAATAGATACCTGGACCCAAAATCATGGAATTAAGCATTGAATTCTTCCCCCCCAAAACACCTGAAGGTGAGAAGAAGCTGCAGCTTGTGCGCGAGCGTTTTAGTGAAACGCTCAAGCCCTCGTTTTATTCTGTGACCTTTGGCGCCGGGGGTTCTACGCAGTCGGGGACCTTAAAAGTAGTAAGTGATATTCATGCTGCTGGCGCAGCGGTTGCTCCCCACCTATCTTGTGTTGGTAGTTCACGTGAAAGCGTTCGCGCAATGCTCAAGCAGTATCAAGCGTTAGAGATTAAGCGTATTGTGGCTTTGCGTGGCGACTTACCATCAGGTATGGGTCAGTACGGTGAGTTCCATCATGCCAATGAGTTGGTGGAATTTATTCGTACAGAAACTGGCGATTGGTTTCATATTGATGTAGCTGCTTATCCAGAGTGTCATCCTCAGGCCAAATCTCCTGCAAGTGATGTTCATTTCTTTGTGCAGAAAATGAAAGCGGGTGCAAATTCTGCGGTTACTCAGTATTTTTATAACACTGATGCTTACTTTCGCTTTATTGATGAGGCATATGACTTAGGCGTAGACCAGCCAATCGTTGCAGGCATTATGCCAATCACTAATAGCAGTCAGTTGTTACGTTTTTCTGATGCCTGTGGCGCTGAAATTCCGCGTTGGATTCGTTTGCGCCTTCAGTCCTATGGCGATGATATTGCTTCTATTCGTGCATTTGGTGAAGAGGTAGTAACAGATCTATGCGATCAGTTATTAACTGCAGGAGCGCCAGGTTTGCATTTCTATTCTTTGAATCAAGCAGATGCTGTTTTGGCAATCGCCGATAATTTGGAATTAACGAAGTAAGCCAGACTCCGTAAGCAGCATATCTAAAGGCTCATCATGTGTTTGAGCCGCCCACTGGGCGTCATTGAGTTTTTGCCAATCAAATCCAATCCCGATGCAGATGACTTTGGGATTATTTTTTCTGAGCGCTGCCAAAGTACGATCAAAGTAACCTCCGCCATAACCTAGTCGCCAATAATGGGTTTTGCCATGCTCCATAGAGCTAGACCAGCCTACGCAGGGAATGAGGATGCAATCAGGTGTGACGATGGACCTTGAAAGGTTATCTGGGTTTGGTTCTGGCACACCATGTTGACTAGGGATTAAAGCATCACCAACTTGCCATTCATAGAAGTCGAGGTGCTTATCAGCCCGTGCATAGGGAAGCGCCAGAAGACAGCCAGGCCTTTGGTTTACCCAAGTGGTTAATGCCGAACGCAAATCAAGCTCCTCTTGAATGGGCCAATAAAGCGCTATAGACCGCAGGGAATTGCCATCTTGCACTAAAAACTGATTAAGGCCAGCAATTACCCTCTCTTTGGTTTGAGCATAACTTTGCCCAGTAGCAAATTCTTTGCGTTGCTTTAACAAATCTTGACGAAGAGTTTTTGGCGAATTACCGTGCATATCATCCATTATCAGGCGAAAATTAGAAGATATGGTAAACAAGTTAAAGCCAGGTCAATATTGGCAAATATGTACAAGGTTAGATAGTGAAAAAGAAGTCTGAAATTCTCCAAAGTAATCAGTTCTGCTGGGCTAAGATTTTGATCCTAGGGTTAGCCTTGTCCATGCCCAGCGCTTTTGCTGAAAAATCCAAAAAACCAAGTCTTCCTAAATCATATGAAAGCAAGGTTGCTCCTGCAGAAATCACTGATACAGATCGGATGTTTATTGACTTGCGTGAAGCGGCCAGAAAGAATGATGTTTTCCGCACGCAACAGCTTTCATCTAACCTGGTGGCCTACCCATTTGATGATTATGTGACGTACTTTCGGATTAAGCCGCAGTTATTCGATAGCAGCGGTGTACCGCGCAGCGATTACAGTGCCGATGCGCAAGTCGTTACATTCTTAAATCAGTATCAAGGAACGGCTTTAGCTGATCGGATGCGTAATGATTGGCTGTTGGTATTGGGTAAACGAAAAGACTGGGCGCGCTTTGATACAGAGTATGCCAAGTTTGTTTTAGATGATGATACTCAGGTGAAGTGTTATTCCTTGTTGTCAAAATTATCTCAAGGCGAGAATCCAACTAAATTAGCGATCGATACTCGCTCATTTTTATTAGATCCAAGTTACTTCGGGTCAGCTTGTCAAGAGTTAGTTCCTTCCTTAGTTGCTGCTGGAGGCATGACCCCAAGTGAAGCAAAGGCAATTGGCCGTGCTGCTAGCGAAAGAGGCTTTGATACCATGGCACGTCGCTTGGGCGGCGAAGATCCTATCGGAGAAATTGTCAAGTCTGCGAAAGCAGATCCTGCAAAAGCATATCGGGATTTTTTACAAACCTCATCGCGTTATAGCAAAGAAAATCAGGCGCTGGCTTGGGGTGTAATTGGTCAATTTCTAGCAAAGAAACTAGACTCCAATGCAGACGATGCTTATCGCTTACAGCAAGAGCTTGGTTATAACGAGCTACTCTCAGTTGAATCACAAGAATGGAAAGTGCGCGCAGGTTTGCGTGCTAAGGATTGGAATTTGGTTAAAAATGCCATCGAGGGCATGAATCCGACTGTACGTAGCAAAGACCCTGCTTGGACTTATTGGTATGGCCGTGCTTTGAAAGCCGAAGGCCAAGATGCTAAAGCTAAAGAGAGTTTTGAATTAATTGACGAGCAGTACAATTTTTATGGACAACTAGCACGCGAAGAGTTAGGTAAATCCAATCAGATGCCAGTTCGCACTAAGGTGACAGAGCAAGAGATTGAGGCGATGGCCAGCCGCAAGGGCTTTGTGAGAGGCGAGCGTTTATATGCTATGAATTTACGATTTGAAGGTAATCGTGAATGGAATTGGGAGCTACGCAATATGACTGACAAGCAGTTATTGGCTGCTGCTGAATACGCTAAGCGTATTAATTTATATGATCGTGTAGTAAATACTGCTGATCGCACAAAGCAAGAGCACGACTTCAGTTTGCGTTATCCAACACCATTTAGAGATGAGCTTTCACCGATTGCTAGACAAATTGATTTAAATCTTGCATGGGCCTATGGACTCATTCGTCAAGAATCGCGCTTCATCATGAACGCGTCATCATCAGTAGGCGCTTCAGGCCTAATGCAAGTGATGCCTAATACCGCAAAGTATGTTGCTAAAAAGATTGGCATGCTCAACTATAGTAATGACAAGTTGAGCGACACTAATACCAACTTAATTTTAGGCAGCAACTACCTCAATATGGTGTTGATTGACTTAGATGGTTCATGGGTATTAGCTTCTGCTGCTTATAACGCAGGCCCTTCACGCTCAAAAGCATGGCGCGAGAAATTAACAAGTCCAACTGAAGGTGCAATTTTTGCAGAGACCATTCCATTTAATGAGACACGAACGTATGTCAAGAATGTACTCTCAAATGCAAATTACTATTCCTCAGTCATGAATGGCCAAACACCATCCTTGAAACAACGCCTAGGTGTGATTACTCCTAAGGCCGCTACTCAATCTGAATTACCCTAATTACATTTATTGATAGCGAGAGCCTATGAAATACGACATTCTGCTGATTGGTGGTAATGGATTTGTTGGACGAGTGTTGGCCGCACAATTGCAAGCCCAGGGTTACTCAGTGCTTTTACCTACCAGCCATCTAGCTGCTGCTCGTGAGTTGCGAATGTTGCCTAAAGTGCACCTAGAGGATGCTGATGTTCATGAGTTTGATGAACTGCAATCACTATGTGCGCGTATCAAGTCAAGTGGCGCTGTGATTAACTTGGTTGGTGTACTACACGATAAGCCAGCAATGCCGTATGGCAAAGTATTTAAAGCGGCACATGTAGATTTGCCAAAAAATGTTATTACTGCGATGCAAATGCATGACCTTAAACGTTATCTTCATATGAGCGCTTTAGGGGCTGATTCTCATGGACCATCGATGTATCAGCGTAGCAAGGGAGATGGTGAAGCTGCAGTGAAGGCTAGTCAATTGGATTGGACTATTTTTAGACCCTCGGTGATCTTTGGCGCTCAAGATCAATTTATTAATTTGTTTGCTAAGTTAACAAAACTATCTCCAGCACTACCGTTAGCAAATCATCAGGCAAAGTTTCAGCCAGTGAGCGTAGACGACGTGGCAACCGCTTTTGTAATGGCATTAAAAATGCCCCAGACCATTTGCCATTCTTATGATTTAGTTGGGCCTACCATCTACACTATGAAAGAGATTGTGGAATTTGCTGCACGTAGGGCCAAAACGTCTTGCGCCGTTATTCCGGTCCCGGCCTTTGTGGGATATTTGCAAGCGCTAGCGTTTGAATTCTTGCCGGTTCCTACTTTGATGTCGCGTGACAACATTGCTTCAATGCGCTTACCTAATATTTTGCCGATAAATGGTCAGGATGCATTAAGTGAGGTGTTTGGGGTGAGCCGCCGCAGCTTAGAGGGTATGAAGTAATGAAGATCTTCGCAGTCGGCGGCGCAATACGGGACACCCTCATGGGTTTGCCCGTGAACGATATCGACTATGTAGTTGTTGGTTCTAGTGTTGAAGAAATGATTGCCAAGGGCTTTCGTCCAGTGGGTAAGGATTTCCCAGTCTTTTTGCATCCAGATACTCAAGCTGAGTATGCGCTCGCTCGGACGGAGCGCAAAACAGGTCAAGGCTATAAAGGCTTTCATTTTTATGCAGATCCTACAGTTACCTTAGAGCAAGACCTAGAGCGTCGTGATTTAACGATTAATGCCATGGCGCAAGAAGTCGGCCCCGATGGAAAGCAGTTTGGACCGATTATCGATCCCTATAATGGCCAAAAAGATTTGGCTGTAAAAGTATTTCGTCATGTATCAAGTGCTTTTTCTGAAGACCCATTGCGCTTATTGCGGATTGCAAGATTTGCTGCACGCTTTCCTGAATTTACGATTGCTGATGAAACGATGGCAGCATTGAAGGCGATTGTTCAATCAGGTGAATTAAATGCACTTTCGGCTGAACGGATTTGGCAAGAGCTTGCCAGGGGCTTGGTCGCTTCAAAGCCGATGCATATGTTTCAGGTTCTGCTTAACACTGGCGCTGCTAAAACTTTACTGCCAGGCGTGCTCACCCTAAAACTTGTAGAAGAGTCATTTCGCGAAGCATTGATTGCCCGCTTTGAGAAAGTTGGTAATAGTTTAGAAGAACGTTGCGCTATTACTTTGATGGATTTACCTGCCAGTGATATTCGCTCTTGGGCAGAATGTGTTCGCATGCCCATTGAGGTGCGTGACTTTAGCGAGATTTTTAGTGAGTTAAGCGCATTGCTTTATCAACATATAAAAGTCGCCTATCAAGCCGTTGATGTTTTGGCTTGGTTTAATCGCGCAGATGTTTGGCGTAAACCAGATCGTGGCCAACTGTTGATAAATCTTGCGGGCAAAATTGGATTTAATACTTCTGTATTGGTCGTAGCCATGCGTAATGTGCAAGCATTAAATACAGCAGAGATTATTGCTGGTGTTGAAGCACAAGACCGATCTAATGGTGAGCGTATCGGTAGTGCATTCGAAGCTGCTAGGCTTGCAGCCATTACTGCTGCGCTTCAGCCTTAGAGTCTAGAATCTATTTCTACCTCGAAGTCCTGGTAGGTCTTCTAGAGAGTATCCAGGCAATACAGCATCTAAATTCTTCGAGAAAGCAAAGGCTTTAAAGAGCTCGCCCATCTCTGCCTCAGAGAGTAATTTTTGTAGCGCATTTGAAATTGGCAGAAAGGTTTTTGGATCGCTAGGGTCGCCGATCTCAAGGGCAATGTCTCCAATGCCGGCATCTAATAAATAAGCGGCTTGATTGGTGAGATAAACATCATCAGCATTTTCTGCGAGGGCACTACGAGCAATTTGTGACCACTCAATATGTGTTGTTAAGTCACAAAGACCTGGTAGATGAAATGGGTCTTGAATTGCATGATGACGATGGTGTGCCATCAAGGTTCCTTCTAATCTTTGCGGATGGTAATACTCGCTTTCGGGAAAGCCATAGTCGAAAGTTAGAAATAGACCTGTATTAAGTTGTTTTGCAAGCTGATGCATCCAGGCATTAGCAGGGGCATGAAGTTCAGTAACGTAGCCTTCAGAAAAATGAGTACTTAAAAGACTTTCAGGAAGCAAGTCTTGCTCTACTGGTAAACCTGTTTTCCAAATCAGCCGTTCATTCTCAAAGCTAACGCCGTACCAATACCAAAACCCACCTTGATAAATGATGGTATCGCAAGGAATTGCATCGATTACTTCATTAGCAATAATCACGCCCTTAAAATCTATTGGCAATGAATTGAGCCAATGGCATTGAGTAGATAACTTTAATTCTTTAAGGGCGTCATCAATCTGTTTTTTCTGTCGTTGTGCTAGGTCTGGAGAAATCTCAATAATGTCGTACCGATCCAAGTCAAACCCGAGATCGTTTAAGCGAGTAAGAATGGAGATAGCAAGTTTTCCGGTGCCGGCACCAAATTCGAGAATTTGGGTAGGCAAACCTTTTTCTTTAAGACCTTCAAGAACTGGCAATAAGGTGGAGCAAATTGCAGCACCAAAGAGAGGGCTTAATTCAGGCGCTGTGGTGAAGTCACCACCGACACCTAATTTATGTGCCCCAGCGCTGTAATAGCCCATTCCAGGCTCGTATAAGGCCATCTCCATATACCTAGAAAATGGTAGCCAGCCGCCTTGCGAGGCGATCTGAGACACTATTTTGCCCTTGAGAAGCGCGCTATGCTCCGTTTCTAGGCTGGTCAAGGTAATATCCATAGCTCGCTAGTCTAAGAGAATTTAATTGAACACACCCTTAACCCGGCAACAGAAAGCAGTTTTAGTGACTGGCGCCGCCAAGCGCCTAGGTCGGGAAATTGCCTTGCAGTTTGCACGTGAGGGATGGGATGTTGCTGTTCATTATGGGCGATCTGAGCAAGATGCCAAAGAAACCGTCAGAGAAATCGAGATGATGGGGGTTAAATCCCAAGCCTTTCAGGCGGATTTAGCAGATGAGATGGCCCTCAAAAAGCTATTTACAAGAGTTGGTCAGCAATTTACAAACTTACATTGCTTGGTGAATAACGCATCTATTTTTGAATATGATCGCGCTAATTCGAGTTCACCTCTGAGTGCCCAAAGTTTACAAAATCATATGCAGGTCAATTTAACTGCCCCAATTTTGCTTTCTCAGTTGATGTTTGAACATCATAAAAAGGATACAAAAAAGATGGAGGAGGGATATTTGCCTTCCGTAATTCAATTGCTCGATCAAAAGTTAATTAATCTCAATCCAGATTATTTGTCATACACCCTATCAAAAGCTGCGCTAGCAACTTCAGTAGAAGTGTTGGCCCGCGATTTTGCTCCTTACCTTAGAGTAGTTGGCTTGGCGCCAGGAATTTCTTTGCCTTCTGGCGATCAAACGAATGATGGGTTTGAAAAAGCACATCAAATGACACCATTAGGAAAATCCTCAACACCAGAGGATATTGCTAAAGCAGCTGTTTTTTTAGCACAGGCTAACGCCATTACTGGAACCACCTTATATGTTGATGGTGGCCAACATTTATTACCCTCATCACGTGACGTGATGTTTAAGACAAACTAAGTAGACTATTTATGCACGCTATGCTTTCTCATCCAGCTCTCGCCGATTGCCGTCGTTTATTTTTAAGAGACTATGAAATCTATATCAACATCGGCGTTCATGATTTTGAGAAAAAGGCAGAACAACGCGTTATTCTCAATGTTGATCTTTATGTTCCATTGGCGATGAATACGCCAACAAATGACCAATTAGATGAAGTAGTCGATTATGACTTTATGCGTGAAACCATTAAGTTGCGGGCTTCTAAGGGCCATATTCACCTTCAGGAAACATTTTGTGATGATATTGTTGCAGCAATGCTAGCTCATCCTAAGGTATTGGCAGCGCGTGTTAGTACTGCAAAGCCAGACGTGTATCCAGATTGCCATTCTGTTGGTGTTGAAGTGTTTCGGATCAAGCAAGACTAAGTGATTTGATATGGGTGATATTCGTAAAGTTGTCTTTGAAGAAAATAAGCTAGAGAAAAAACTCTGTCGCTTAGTTGGCCAATCTATTGGTGACTTTGGCATGATCGAAGATGGAGACAAGGTGATGGTTTGTGTCTCTGGCGGCAAGGATAGCTATGCCATGTTAGATATCTTGATGAAGTTACGTGAGCGCGCGCCGATTCACTTTGAAATCGTAGCCGTTAACCTTGATCAGAAGCAGCCAAACTTTCCTGCAGAGATACTGCCTAACTACTTAAAGAGCTTGGGCGTCCAGTTTCATATTGAAGAGCAGGACACTTACAGTATTGTGAAGCGGGTTATTCCAGAAGGTAAGACGACTTGTGGTTTGTGTTCCCGTTTACGCCGTGGTATTTTGTATCGTGTCGCAGATGAGCTTGGTGCCACTAAGATTGCCTTAGGACATCATCGTGATGACATCTTAGAAACCTTAATGCTCAATATGTTCTATGCAGGCAAGCTTAAGGGAATGCCACCAAAATTACGTTCTGATGATGGCAAACATATTGTTATACGACCTTTGGCTTATGTGCCTGAGAAATTATTAGAGCGTTATGCGGATGATATGAATTTCCCAATTATTCCATGTGATTTGTGCGGTAGTCAGCCCAATCTACAGCGCCAAGTCATGAAGGAAATGTTACGCGACTGGGAAAAAAAATACCCTGGCCGTGTAGAGAATCTATTTCGCTCAATGCACCACATCGTTCCATCCCATTTGATGGATGGGGAAGCTTTTGATTTCCAAAATTTAGAGATTTCTACAGAGCTATTTGGCATCGCCGCTAGATCCTCTGGTGATAAGGCGATTGATGAGGCTGAATTAGATGAATTGGCTTGTGGAACCCTTATTCAAGGGACTTATAATTCCCCTTTATGAATATCGTCATATTGGCTGCGGGGCAAGGAAAGCGGATGAAATCCGCCCTGCCCAAGGTCCTGCAAACTTTAGCAGGCAAACCTCTTATTGAGCATGTTCTGGTTACCGCTTTATCGCTACAAAATAAACAGACTAAGACCGGTCCGATTGTGGTGGTTGGACATGGCGCTACTGATGTAAAAGAATTTCTGGCGAATATCAGTAAGGTTGACTCTAGCTTTAGCAAAGTGAGTACTGCGCTTCAGGCCGAACAAAAGGGCACTGGACACGCACTTTTGCAAGCCCTCCCAAAACTCGATGCACTAGAGCCTACTTTAGTTTTGTATGGCGATGTACCGCTAACTAGTAAAAAGACTTTAAGTAAGTTGGCTAAATTAGCTGATGGTGTGCGTGGCCAAGATTCTGCTTTGGCACTACTAACCCAAAACCTTAACAATCCAAAAGGGTATGGCCGTATTGTGCGCGATGTTGACGGCTCAGTAAAAGAGATTGTGGAAGAAAAAGACGCAAGCGCTACACAGAAAACCATTCAAGAAATTAACACCGGCATTATGGTGTTACCAACCGGTGCATTGAAGAAGTGGCTCAAAGCATTGCGGGCTAGCAATGCACAAGGCGAATACTATTTAACAGACGTGATTGCGATGGCAGTGAAAGATGGCGTACCTATTCGCACAACACAAGCTGATGATGAATTTGAAACCATTGGCATCAATAGTCGCGATCAGTTGGCCGCCCTTGAGCGAGTACACCAACTCAATATTGCTAATCAATTAATGGATGCAGGCGTGTCATTAGCCGACCCTGCGCGAATTGATGTGCGCGGTACTCTCGAGTGCGGTACTGATGTTTTTATTGACGTAGGTTGTGTCTTTGAAGGCTGCGTCACTTTGGCAGCTGGAACAAAGATTGGCCCTTACTGCGTGATTCGGAACAGCGTGATTGGTAAAGCAGTAGCAGTAAATGCATACAGCCATATTGATGGCGCTAAAGTAGGTAGTCAATCAGTGATTGGTCCATATGCACGTTTACGCCCAGGCACTGACTTATCGAATGATGTTCATATTGGCAATTTTGTGGAAGTGAAGAACAGCAAAATTGCCTCTAACAGTAAAGCAAATCATTTGGCTTATGTAGGCGACTCTATCGTCGGCTCGAGGGTCAATATTGGTGCTGGCACTATTACGTGTAATTACGATGGCGTGAACAAGCACCAGACCATTATTGAAGATGATGTCTTTATTGGATCAGATACGCAGT
>CAIVXR010000064.1 GCA_903909925.1 uncultured beta proteobacterium
GACAAAATGTTGCCCTACTTGCGTGAGCAGTTTGGTAATGCCGCATCCCGTAGTCATGCTTATGGCTGGGCTGCTGAAGAGGCAGTGGAGTGGGCGCGTTCAGAAGTTGCGCAACTAGTTCATGCGGATCCACGAGAGATTGTATTTACCAGTGGCGCTACTGAAAGTATCAACCTGGCATTAAAAGGTGCAGCACATTTTTATAAAGATCGTGGTAATCACATCATCACTATCAAGACCGAGCACAAAGCAACTTTGGATACCTGCCGCGAGCTAGAGCGCGAAGGTTTTGAAGTGACTTACTTGGACGTATTGCCAAATGGCTTAATTGACTTTGCTCAGTTAGAGGCTGCAATGAAGCCTGGCACGATTTTGACTTCAGTAATGTATGTCAATAATGAAATCGGTGTAATTCAAGATATTCCTGCTATTGGCGAATTGTGTCGCTCACGTGGTGTGATTTTACATGTAGATGCTGCACAAGCTACCGGTAAAGTCGAAATCGATTTAGAGAAGGTCAAAGTAGATTTGATGAGTTTTTCTGCTCATAAGACTTATGGTCCTAAAGGGATTGGCGCATTGTTTGTGCGTCGTAAGCCCCGTATTCGGATTGAAGCTCAGATTCATGGTGGTGGTCATGAGCGCGGTATGCGCTCAGGAACATTAGCTGTTCATCAAATTGTGGGTATGGGTGAGGCGTTCCGTATTGCTCGTCTTGAGATGGCTGAAGGCAACAAACGCATTCGCGGATTACGTGATCGCCTGCTAGCTGGCTTGAAAGATATCGAAGAGGTTTATGTCAACGGTGATATGGATCATCGTGTACCCCATAACCTGAACATCAGTTTTAACTATGTTGAAGGCGAATCGATGTTGATGGCTTTAAAAGACTTGGCCATCTCATCTGGCTCAGCTTGTACATCAGCATCTTTGGAGCCTTCTTATGTATTGCGTGCCCTGGGCCGCAATGATGAATTAGCGCATAGCTCTATTCGTTTTACGCTTGGTCGCTTCACAACCGAAGAAGAAGTAGATTTCACAATCAAATTGGTAAAAGAGAAGATCGCGAAGTTGCGTGAGCTCTCACCATTGTGGGAAATGTTTAAAGACGGAGTCGACTTAAGTACGATTCAGTGGGCAGCACATTAAATAATAATTAAATAAAGAAATAACGAGGGAATACCATGGCTTATAGCGATAAAGTGATTGATCATTACGAAAATCCAAGAAATGTTGGCTCATTTGAGAAGGGCGACGAAAGCGTAGGCACCGGAATGGTTGGCGCACCTGCTTGCGGAGACGTGATGAAATTACAAATCCGTGTAAACGATCAAGGCGTGATTGAAGACGCTAAGTTCAAGACCTATGGTTGTGGCTCAGCGATTGCATCATCTTCACTCGTTACTGAGTGGGTGAAGGGTAAAACTTTAGATCAAGCTTTAGAGATTAAGAATTCTCTGATTGCGCAAGAGTTGGCTTTGCCACCTGTGAAAATTCACTGCTCAATCTTGGCTGAAGATGCTATTAAAGCAGCCGTCGCTGATTACAAAGAAAAACATCCAGCGGTATAAAGACAAAATTATGGCAATCACCCTAACCGACAAAGCAGCTGCACACGTCAACCGTAATTTAGAAAAGCGCGGCAAAGGCTGTGGTTTGCGTTTAGGTGTTCGCACTACTGGCTGCTCTGGCTTGGCTTATCAATTGGAGTATGTTGATGAGCCAGCACCCGAGGATCAAGTATTTGAGTCTAATGGTGTCAAAGTATTTATTGATCCAAAGAGCTTGGCTTATTTGGATGGAACAGAGCTAGACTTTGTACGTGAGGGTTTGAACGAAGGGTTTAAGTTTCAAAATCCAAACGTAAAAGATGAGTGTGGTTGTGGCGAATCTTTCCGCGTCTGACGATTACTTTCGCTTCTTTGGACTAAACCAGCAATTCAAAATCGATTTGCCTGCCCTAGATCAGGCTTATCTAGCGATTCAGAAAGAAGTGCATCCTGATCGCCATGCACGGGGCAGTGATACAGAGCAACGCCTTGCCATGCAAATGGCTACATTGGCGAACACGGCATTTCAAACCCTTAAGAACCCGGTGCAACGTGGTTTATATATTTGTCAGTTACATGGTGTAGATGCCAAACTAGAAACGAATACTGCGATGCCAGCTGCTTTTCTCATGAAACAGATGGAATGGCGCGAAAGTTTAGATGAGCAAGCTGAAGATTTAGCTGCTTTAGAAAAGCTAATGGATGAAGTTGAAGCTTCAAAGCAAGATACTCTGACTGAAATAGCTCAAGCAATTGATGGCGCTAAAAATTATCAACGCGCTGCTGAGCTTCTCAGGGGTTTACTCTTTATTGATAAGTTTGCTTGCGAGCTTGACGATGCTATTGCGGCTTTGGCCTAGCCTACGCAGAAATTAAATCTTAACTCTATGGCCTTATTACAAATCTCCGAACCTGGTAAATCCTTGGCGCCCCATCAGCGCCGTATTGCTGTCGGTATTGATTTAGGGACCACTAATTCGCTCGTTGCTATTGTGCGCGATGCTCTGCCTAAGGTGCTACCTGATTCTCAGGGAAGAGAATTACTGCCATCCGTTGTGCGCTATCTGCCAAATGGTAGAACCCAAGCTGGCTTTGAGGCTCTCGAGAGTGTGGTGCTTGATCCAAAGAACACGATTGTTTCTGTGAAACGTTTTATGGGTCGAGGCATACAAGATGTTGAGCATATTGAGAGTGCTCCATATGACTTTGTTGATCAACCCGGCATGCTCAAACTCAGAACAGTTGCAGGCGATAAGAGCCCAATTGAAGTTTCTGCCGAGATCTTGGCACGTTTACGCCAGTTGGCTGAAGACTCGGTTAATGACGACATTGTTGGTGCTGTAATTACTGTGCCCGCTTATTTTGATGATGCACAGCGTCAAGCTACTAAAGATGCCGCCAAGTTAGCCGGTATTGAGGTGCTCAGACTGTTGAACGAGCCTACTGCAGCTGCAATTGCCTATGGTTTAGATAATGCCTCTGAAGGTATTTATGCTGTTTATGACTTGGGTGGTGGAACCTTCGATATCTCTATTCTCAAAATGAGTAAGGGCGTATTTGAAGTGCTTTCAACTGGCGGCGATTCTGCTCTAGGTGGCGATGACTTTGATCACCGCTTATATTGCTGGGTAATCGAGCAGGCAAAACTAGCGCCTTTATCGATTCATGATCATCGAACTCTATTACTGGCATGCAAACGGGCTAAAGAGTTGCTGAGCCATAACCCATTAGCCCGTGTTCATGAAACTCTAGCAGACGGTACTGTAGTCAATGTTGGTGTTAGTCAAGCGCAGTTCTTTGAGATTACTCAAAATCTCGTTACTAAGACCTTAACGGCCTGTAAAAAAGCTCTGCGTGATGCTGGTTTGAAGGCTGAGGATGTAAAGGGTGTAGTAATGGTGGGCGGCTCTACTCGTATCCCTAGCGTACAGCGTGCCGTAGGCGAGTTATTTGGAACACAGCCACTCAATAATTTAAATCCAGATCAAGTCGTTGCACTCGGTGCTGCGATGCAAGCTGATCTATTAGCTGGCAATCAAAGCAAAGATGATGAATGGCTCCTATTGGACGTTATTCCACTCTCTTTAGGCATTGAAATGATGGGTGGCTTAGTCGAAAAGATTATTCCACGTAATACACCGATTCCAGTAGCTAGAGCGCAAGAATTTACAACCTTTAAAGATGGTCAGACCGTATTAGCTATCCAGGTAGTACAGGGCGAGCGTGAGCTTGCGCAAGATTGCCGTTCTTTAGGTAAGTTTGAGTTACGTGGTATCCCAGGCATGGCTGCAGGTGCAGCGCGTATTCGGGTGACGTTTCAGGTAGATGCAGATGGCCTATTGTCTGTTAGCGCCATGGAGCAAGGCTCTGGAGCTCAGGCTTCAATTGATATTAAGCCCTCGTATGGCTTAACAGATTCTGAGATTACACGCATGTTGCAAGATGGCTTTGCATCAGCCAAAGAAGATCTCTTAGCTAGATCATTACGTGAAGAGCAAGTGAATGCACAGCGTTTGTTAGATGCCGTACAAACCGCCTTAAGTAGTGATCGAGCACTATTAAATAAAGCAGAGCAGGTTGCGATTGATCAAGAGATGGCAACTTTACAAAAGATTCTGAATGAAGCAACAGACAGCGATGTTGTACGTAAGGCGGTTGATCATGCAGCTAAGGCTACCGATGAGTTTGCACAAATGCGTATGAATGCCAGTATTCAGAAGGCGTTATCCGGTAAAAATGTTGCAGAGATCTGAAAAAAATAAATACACAATCCACATTCTATAAATAGAAAAGAATCATGACTCAAATCGTTGTATTACCTCATAGTGAGTATTGTCCAGAAGGCGCTGTAGTTGAAGTGACGCCAGGCACATCGATTTGTGAAGCGCTGTTAGAGAATGACATTCCAATTGAGCATGCTTGCGATATGGTTTGTGCTTGCACTACTTGTCATGTGATTGTGAAGGAGGGCGGCCAGAGCCTCAATGCACCCGATGAGAACGAAGAAGATATGCTTGATCGCGCTTGGGGTCTGAACCCGCAATCACGTCTATCCTGCCAAGCAATTGTTGCTAAACAAGATTTAGTGATTGAGATACCCAAATACTCAATTAACCACGCCAAAGAGAATCATTGATGCACCAAAATGAAGCAAATTGGTCTTGAAACATGCAAATAGTAAAAAAGAGAGTATTTGAGAAGATTAGTATGAACTTGTAGTTTGTTCTTTAAGTCTTACCTCCAAAAGTCTCTTTTAAGCCATCCTTCGGGATGGCTTTTTCTTTTTCCAAGATGGAGTGATGATTTCAATGCATAGCTTCAGTAGTGCGTGATTGTCGAATAACTCAGTGGATGGTTGCCTTAATCTTTTCGAGGCAGTTATTCACTCCCATTGGTTTGCAAGACCAAGCGGTTTTGCGTAAGAGACCAGATTTCAATTGCGTCCATATAATAAGGATATGGCAAATACTGATCTCAAAGTAAGAGTTTGGCGCGGTGCCCAAGAGGGCGAGTTCGTTGAATACTTAGTTCCACGCAATCCTAATCAGACGGTTTTGGATGTGGTTACCTATGTCCAAAGGAAACTAGACCCTACCTTAAGCTATCGCTTTGCCTGCCGTGTCGGAATGTGTGGCTCATGTGCTATGACTGTGAATGGAGTAGCGCGTTGGACTTGCCGAACTCATGTGTCTCAAATTCTGCAAGATGATACTTTAGAGATCGCTCCATTAAATAATTTACCGGTTATTAAAGATCTCGCAACCGATATGCGCGAGTTCTTTAATAAGTGGAAGGGCGCGGTTGGGTTTTTTAAGGGTGACAAGACGCGTCATGATGATTTTGCAAAAGTGCCTCCAGAGTCTGAAGAGCGGCAATTGGCAAATGCTGGCATTGAATGTATTGGTTGTGGTGTTTGTTATGCATCGTGTGAGGTCGTTGAGTCAAGACCCAGCTATCTCGGTCCCGCAGCACTTAATCGAGCATGGACTCTAACAAATGATGTGAGAGATATTCAACAGTTAGAGCGTATGCGTGCTGTAGCGGGTGATGCAGGCTGCCATGCTTGCCATTCACAAGGCTCTTGCACTGAAGCTTGTCCTAAAGCTATTTCGCCTACTGCAAGTATTGCTGGGCTTAAAAAGTTAGTTGCTAGAGCTGCAGTCCGAGGGAGCAAGTGGGGCAAGCTATGAACCCAGCAGTGCTGCAGGCTAAGCTCTGGTATGCCCAAAGAATCAGTGCCATGGTGCTTGGTATTTGTGTCGCGGTTCACTTAGTAATTATTTTTTATGCCATCAGGGGTGGCGTTACTGCCCAAGAAATTTTAGGGCGCACCCAGGGTAATGTGTCTTTTGCTATTTTTTATGAAATTTTTGTCCTAGCTTGCTTTGTTCACGCTCCAATTGGCATCAGTAATATATTGCAGGAGACTTTTCCAAAGAGTGGATTGGCTAGACCTCTGTCTTGGATCTTGGCTTTGCTGATTTTGATTCTTGGCACTACTGCTGTTGTTGGTGTTTTTACAGGCGGTCAGTCATGAGCTCTAGACCAAAATTAGATTACCGCGCAAAAAGCCATTTATCGTATTTTGCATATGCATCCCACCGCTTCTCTGGCCTGTTATTAGCGTGCTTTATTCCACTTCACTTTCTGATGTTGTCCCAATCTTTGCGTGGTGCTCAAGGTTTTGGGCAATCTCTGGCATTAACGGATATCTGGGTATTCAAGTTTGGAGAATGGGCTTTAGTTATTTTGCTAGCAGTTCATTTGACTGGCGGTTTACGTCTCTTAATCATTGAATTTGGGCCATGGAATGGACTGCGGAAGGGTTGGATACAGCTTTCTACTTTGTTTGGTATAGCTTGTGGACTCTTATTCTTATATTTTGCTAATTGATTAGGTTGATATGCAATTACAAATGAACTTAGTTGAAGAGGCTTGTAAAGAGCTCTACATTCGCGCTCTTAAAGTGCTGCCTGATGACATCAAGGCTGGGATTAATCGGCTAGATAAAGCTGAGACCGACTCACGTGCTCAAGTGGTTTTAAAAACGATGATTACTAATATCTCAGTAGCAGAGCGCGAAGATAATCTCCTTTGTCAAGATACTGGTCTTCCAATTTATAACGTCAAGATCGGTAGCAATGTGCAATTTGATGGTATGGCATTAAAGGCTGCGATTCGTCAAGGTTGTGAACGTGCTACTAAAGAGTACCCCCTCAGATCTTCCGTTGTACATCCGATTACCCGAAAAAATAATCACACTTCGTGCGGCATTGATATGCCAGCAATTCATATTGATTTCTTTGATGATGCGGAGTCTGTAGAAATTGAGATGGTGCCAAAGGGGAGCGGTTCAGAGAACAATTCTTTTTTAAAGATGGCCATTCCTGCAGATGGCATTAATGGTATTAAAGCGTTTGTGATTGAGAGTGTTGTATCGGCTGGCGGCAAGACTTGTCCACCAACAATTGTGGGTGTTGGTATTGGTGGTACGTCTGATCAGTGCGTAGCTATGGCCAAGCGGGCAGCAACTCGTGAGCTTGGAAGTGCATGTAGTGATGAAGAGGGTGCCAAGCTTGAGAAAGAGCTGAGCGCCGCAGTCAATCAACTGGGTATTGGCCCACAAGGGCTTGGTGGCGATGGAACAGCGTTTGCAGTGCAGGTTGAGCTAGCGCATACCCATATCACCATGAACCCTGTGGCGGTCAATATGCAGTGCCATTCGGCTCGTAGAGCTCGTGCTACTTTTACGCCTTCTGGTGTGAGCTACGGATTCTAGGTAAGCGGATGGCTCATTACAACCTGACAACTCCAGTGAATGAAGAAGATATTCGCAAACTTCGCATTAACGATACAGTGACTTTGCAAAGTACCTTGTTTGGTATTCGAGATGCGACGCAAATTCAGATGTTCGATCATGATCGTAAGACTCGCTTTGATCTGAATGGTCATGCAGTTATTCATACGGCACCTAATGTTCGTAAAGTTACTATCAGTAAAGAATTTCCTGCTGGCTATGAGCCAATCTGTATAGGCACCACTACTTCAGATCGCATGGAGCGTTTCACTCGCCCTTTGATGACGCAAAATGGGGTGCGTATGATTGTTGGCAAAGGCGGTATGCGTGAAGGGTCTGCACAAGCATTTCAGGATCTTGGCGGGGTATATTTAGCCATCATTGGTGGAACCGCTGCGCTGGAAACTACTTGGATAGAGCAAATTGAAGATGTTGATATGGATGATCTCAATCCAGAGTCGCTCTGGCGTTTCAAGATTAAGGATTTTGGCCCATTGTTAGTCGCAATGGATAGTCATGGTGCTAGTATTTATCAGGAAGTAAAGAGTGATGTGGCGCTGAAAAAAGAAGCTGTACTCAAAAGTCTTGGAATTACTTCATGAGCACCATCCCAACTGTTAATACCGATATCTTGATTCTAGGTTCCGGAGGCGCAGGCCTTTTTGCTGCCTTACATGCACACCAAGAAAATCCCAACTTAGATATCACGATCGCAGTGAAGGGTTTACTAGGTAAGTCTGGTTGCACACGCATGGTTCAGGGTGGTTACAACGTGGCTTTAGCCGAAGGGGATTCTGTTGAGCGCCATTTTATGGATACGATTGAGGGTGGCAAATGGCTCTGTGATCAAGATCTAGCCTGGACACTGGTAACCAAAGCAGTTGAACGTATTCATGAGTTAGAAAATGAACTGGGCTGCTTCTTTGATCGCAATCCTGATGGTACAGTCCATCAAAAAGCATTTGCTGGCCAAACGTTTGATCGTACGGTTCACAAGGGTGACTTAACCGGCATTGAAATTATCAATCGGCTGGCCGAGCAAGTATGGGCACGAGGAATCAATCGTCTTGAAGAGCACCGCGCGATTGAATTAATACATAGCAAGGATGGCAAGTCTTTAGCAGGTGTCTTGATGCTCAATATGCAAACTGGCCAATTTGTATTGGTACGTGCCAAAGCTGTCTTACTAGCCACTGGTGGTGGCCCAACAATGTACAAATACCATACTCCTTCGGGAGATAAGAGTTGTGATGGCCTAGCAATGGCTCTGCGTGCTGGCCTTACTTTACGTGATATGGAAATGGTGCAGTTTCATCCTACGGGATTATTAGCTGGTCCTGGCACACGTATGACAGGTACTGTTATCGAGGAAGGCTTGCGAGGCGCTGGTGGATATTTGCTGAATGGTAATCAAGAGCGCTTTATGGGTAACTATGATTCACGCAACGAGCGCGCTACAAGGGATATTGTTTCTAGATCTATTAATTCAGAAATTCGGGCCGGGCGCGCAACTCCTAATGGCGGCGTTTATATTCAAATGAGCCATTTAGGTCCTGAGAATGTACGCAAACTATTTAAGGGCATGGTTGAGCGCTGCGCTGATAGTGGATTTGATTTGACTAAAGATTTAGTGGAGGTTGTACCGACAGCGCACTATATGATGGGCGGCCTAGTCTTTAAGAAGGATTGCACGACTGATTTGCCAGGACTATTTGCTGCTGGTGAAGATACGGGTGGAGTGCATGGTGCCAATCGCTTGGGTGGCAATGGTGTTGCCAACTCCACTGTATTTGGCGGTGTCGCAGGAGAATCGATGGCTCGCTGGGTGTCATCACAACAGCTAAATGAATTCAATATGGATGAAATAATGGCAAGTATTCATGAGCATGAAGCACCATTACAAAAGCCACCTGGTGATATTGAGGCAATTCGGGATGCTTTAGCAGAGTGTATGTGGGATGACGTTGGTATCTCAAGAACGCAAGAGAGTTTATTGCGCGCACGTCAAACCTTGAAGCAGTTGGCTTCCCAATTACATCAAATGGGTGTTGGAAATATTCAGCGGGAATACAGTAATACTTGGCAAGATTGGATGAACTTACAAAACCTGATTCTAGTTAGTCAATCTGTAACAGAAGCAGCGATTGCTAGAGAAAATTCAAGGGGCGCTCACTACCGAGAAGATTATCCTGAAGCAGGCTCGCTTGAAGGCTCTTATTACACAGCAGTCAGATTCAATCTAGGGGAATTGAGTATTGCAAATCTTCCCGTGCAATTTACGATGGTAAAACCTGGTCAAACAATCTTGGTTGAGGCTTAATCATTTTTGATTTGATCGAACCTGGCCATTTTATATTGGCAACCTTCATTATTTTCGGTGCCTATTTTATTTTCGGTATTTCAGGATTTGGTTCATCCATCATTTCAGTGCCATTGTTAGTACAGATGTATCCCCTAAAAACAGTAGTACCCATGATGGTTATTGTCGATATTTGTGCTTCTTTGTATGTCGGTAGGAAATCTTCTCAAGATGCCAAGCTAAAAGAGCTCACATGGCTCTTCCCATTCAGTCTAATCGGGATGATTTTAGGAGTTGTATTGTTGGTGAAGGCGCCAAGTGAGCCACTATTAATTGCACTAGGATGTTTTGCCTTAATTAATGGCATTCGCGTCCTATGGCAAAGAAATTCAGAAATGGGCGATCCTATTAATAAGTGGTGGGCTGCTCCATTTGGCTTTCTAGGGGGCGTTTTCACTGCATTGTTTGCAACTGGTGGCCCAATTTATGTTTCCTATCTTAGCTTGCGCATTAAGGATCCAAGAGCCTTGCGTGCAACGATGGCATTAACGATTTTTATGTTGGCGTTTTTACGTCTCACTTTCATGTTAGTAACTGGCCTGATTTTACGTTGGCCGGTCATAGGCTTGGCGATTTGTTTAATGCCTGCTACTTTCCTTGGTATATGGTTGGGTACTCATGTGCATACTAAGTTAAGCGGCCCTGCTGTCAGGATAACTTTTGCAGCGATTCTGATTTTTTCTGGAACGATGCTGTTAATTCGTCAACTTTAGAAAAATAAAAAGGCGAAGATATCCTCGCCTTTTTATTGAGGTAAGTACTCTATTTATTGAGCGCTGATATTTCTACCTTTAATGACTTTTTCCCAAACTATAGATTCAGCCTTTACTTGAGATTCAAATTCTTTTTGGTTATTCACAACTGCAGTCAAGCCGTTCAAATCTAAACTTGTCTTTAAGGCGTCAGAATTCACTGCCTTAACAGTTGCAGCATAAATCTTATCGGTAATGACTTTAGGCGTGCTAGCTGGGGCAACCAAACCAAACCAACCAGTTGATTCAAATCCAGGGATTCCGGCCTCTGCAACTGTGGGTACATCAGGAAGTTGTTTGGAGCGTTTCAAGCTTGTAACTGCCAGAGGTTTGATTTGACCTGCTTTTGCAAATCCCGTAGCAGCCGTAAGATTGCCCACCATAAAATCAATTTGACCAGCCACTAAATCATTCAAGGCGGCAGATTCTCCTTTATAAGGAATATGGGTGGCTGGAATTCCAGCTGTGTAAGTAAGATTCTCTTCTGCCATATGAACCTGGCTACCAATTCCAGCTGAGCCAAAATTGAGATCTTTGGTTTTAGCGTAGGCAATAAACTCAGCTAAATTTTTCACGGGTAATTTGGTGCTAACGGATAAAAGCATTGGACCACTTGCCACATTGGTGATGTAGACAAAGTCTTTGGCGTAATTGACGGGTAATTTCTTATAAAGATTTGGGTTAACGGTGAGCATACTTCCTGAGGCGAGCATGATGGTGTAGCCATCTGCAGCAGATTGCGCTACAAACTCAGCGGCAATATTGCCACCAGCGCCAGGCTTATTCTCGACAATGACATTTTGACCTAGGTCTTTTGTTAGCTGTTGTGCTAATAAGCGACCTAAAATATCTGTAGTGCCGCCTGCAGCAAAAGGAATAATGAGTTTGATGGGTTTAGTCGGCCAATTTTGTGCATAACTTAATGGCGATACAAGTAATAGGAATGCACTGGCGATCAAGATCGTTTTTCCACTGATTTTGCTAATTATTTTCTTAAGCATGCGTTAATACCCCCAATAATTTGATCTTTGTATCTTATCTGTTTTTAGATATAAAAATTCAGTCTGTTTCTATTTAATAGTTATATGCTTATGTTCAATCGGTTGCGCCGCACCATGCATCGATGCTTGCAGCATCTCAAATTCATCTATATGATATAGATATGTCAGCTATTTTGATCTCTGAGTTCATTACAAGTCAAGCCTTAGAAACCCTGCGTTCTCAGCACCAGGTTGTTTACGAGCCAGATCTGTATAAAGATCGTCCAGCTTTGATTGCTGCGTTGCAAAATATTGAGGCGCTGATTGTTCGCAATCTCACTCAGGTAAATGAAGAAGTATTGATGGGCGCTTCTAAGCTCAAGATAGTTGGTCGTTTAGGCGTAGGTCTGGAAAATATTGAATTGCCTGCCTGCGCTAAACGCAATATCAAAGTCATTCCAGCAACTGGTGCAAATGCTGAGTCTGTTGCTGAGTATGTTGTAGGTGCTGCAGTTGCATTAACCAGGGGATTTATTCCTGCCACGGCTGCAACACTAAAAGGCGAGTGGCCACGCCCACGCTTCTCTGGCTACCATGAGTTTTTGGGAAAGACGATTGGAATCGTTGGTTTTGGGAGTATTGGTAGGGTAGTAGCTAAGAAAGCTCATGCATTTGGCTTGCATTGTCTTGCATATGATCCGATGTTATCCGGCAGCCCTGTGGAGCTTGATGGATTTTCAGTGCCGCTACTCTCATTGGGCGACCTGCTTGCAAAAAGTGATGTAGTTACCTTGCATCTTCCGTTTTTACCTGAAACTAAAAATCTATTTAATGCAGCCATTTTGGGCCAAATGAAAAATGGTGCCTGCCTCATTAATACTGCACGGGGCGGCATTGTTGATGAGAGGGCCCTTGTAGAGCATTTGCGCTCGGGGCATCTGGGTGGGGCTGCAATAGATGTATTTGAGAGTGAGCCAGCAAAAGACTTGAGCCACTTTGTAGGCATAGAGAATCTCATTCTGACTCCTCATATAGCTGGTGTCACTCATGAAAGTAATGAGCGTGTTAGTCAAATGATTGCCGATGAAGTAAATCGGTTTTTTGGAGCATAAATGAACTTATCCTACCAACAGATGCTTGATCTAGCTCTATCGGGTTTACGAGCTGCTGGCATTGGTGAAAAAGCGGCTTATGAGACAGCACAATTTTTAGCACTTGCTGAGCTTGATGGATTGGCATCGCACGGATTGGCCCGCGTAGCGCAATATGCAGGCCATGCTAAACATGGGCGTATTGAACTTTCACCAAAAATTAAAGTACGACCATTTAAAACTTCTGCTGCATTAGTAGATGCTTGTGATGGCCTTGCATTTCCGGCCTTACGCTTTGCTACAGACTTGTCTGTGAACCTAGCCTCTCAGACTGGAGTTGGTTTGGTCGCAGTGACGAATAGTCATCACTTTGGAGTAGCCGGGCACTTTACTGAGGCAGCAGCGCGCGCCGGATATATTTCATTGTTATTTGGCAATACACCCGCTGCTATGCCGATGGTTGGTGGTAGCAAAGCCATTTTTGGAACTAATCCTCTTGCTGCAGCATTTCCGGTGACCAACAGCGATCCTTTAGTCATTGATATGTCTCTGTCAGCAGTAGCCCGTGGCAAGTTATTGGTTGCGGCAAAGAAGGGCGAATCTATTCCAGAGGGATGGGCTTTAACAGCTGATGGCAAACCCACCACTGATCCTAATGAGGGGCTTAAAGGATTAATGGTTCCGCTCGGCGGAGATAAGGGTGCTTTGCTTGCTTTGATTGTTGAGTTACTGGTTGTCGGTTTATCGGGAAGTCGCTTCTCTTATGAAGCAGATTCATTTTTTGATGCCAAGGGTAATCGTCCTCGAATTGGGCAGCTTTTATTAACAATTGATTCAGGGTTAGCGGGTAGTCAAGTCTTTGCAAATAAGATGCAAGCACTTTTAAAAACTCTAGCATCAGATTCTGGAACCCGTGTTCCAGGACAAAGACGTTTTAAGCAACGTGCACTAGGCTTTAAACAGGGTGTCAACGTTTCTGATGTAGTTGTAGAAGAAATTCAGACTGGCATTCGTCGGTTGTGGAGTTAATAGTCAATAAACGGGATTAAAGAGGAGAAGGTAATGATCCATTTTGTCGTGCATGAGCCAGGAGATGGCGTAGGCGTAGTGGTGGTTGAAGGCGTAAAAGCTGGAGATGATTTGATTGGTTGGGTGATGGATGGGGATTTAACGCTCAATATGAAATCTGAGAGTGATATTCCGATTGGCCACAAAATTTCATTAAATGAATTTAAACCAGGTGATACGGTGATGAAGTATGGCGTGGATATTGGCAAGGTTGTAGCTCCCATTAAAAAAGGTGAGCATCTCCATGTTCAAAACGTTAAAACGAAGCGCTGGTAATCCAGGCTTTTATTCACCCATTCATTTAGAAAGAAAATAAGATGATTAATTTGAAAGACGCGAGCTTCATGGGTTACCGCCGTGAAAATGGCCGCATGGGTATTCGCAACCACGTATTAATTTTACCTTTAGACGATTTATCTAACGCAGCTTGCGAAGCTGTAGCTAATAACATCAAAGGTACTCAGGCCATTCCTCACTCATATGGTCGCCTACAGTTTGGCGCTGACCTAGATCTGCACTTTCGTACTTTGATTGGTACTGGCACTAATCCAAACGTAGCTGCTGTAGTGGTGATTGGTATTGAGCCGCAGTGGACCAAAATTGTGGTTGATGGCATCAAGGCTTCTGGAAAGCCAGCAGAAGGTTTCTGGATTGAAGGTAACGGTGATACCGCTACGATTGCCTCTGCCAGTAAAGCTGCATACCAAATGATGAAGCATGCCTCTAAGCAAAAGCGGGTCAAAGCGCCTTTATCTGAGCTTTGGGTATCTACTAAGTGCGGTGAATCTGATACGACCTCTGGTTGCGGTGCAAACCCAACTGTAGGAGATGCCTTTGACAAGCTTTATGACATTGGCTCTACCTTGGTTTTTGGCGAAACCACAGAGTTAACTGGTGGCGAACATTTAGTGGAAGCGCGTTGCCGTACTCCTGAGGTGAAGAAAAAGTTCCGTGAAATGTTCGATCGTTATCAAGATGTTATTGAACGTCACAAGACAAGTGACTTATCTGACTCTCAGCCAACCAAAGGCAATATTGCTGGTGGTTTGACCACGATTGAGGAAAAAGCTTTAGGCAATATTCAGAAAATTGGTAAGAAATGTATCGTAGATAGCGTCTTGGATAAGGGTGAAGAGCCTAAGATCCCAGGATTACACTTTATGGACTCTTCCTCAGCTGCTGCAGAGATGGTGACTTTATGCGCTGCTGCAGGATTTGCTGCTCACTTCTTCCCAACAGGCCAAGGTAATGTGATCGGCAATGCAATTCTTCCAGTAATCAAAATCTGCGCAAATCCAAAAACAGTTCGCACCATGGGTGAGCATATTGACGTTGATGTATCCGGTCTTTTGCGTCGTGAAGAGAATATGGATCAGGCAGGCGATAAGTTATTAGAGTGCCTCTTGCGCACTGCTGATGGCGAGCTGACTGCTTCTGAAATTCTCGGTCATCGCGAATTCGTATTAACGCGTTTATACGAATCAGCTTAAGACTTTCAGTATGAAATCCCTGGCCGCTTATCAAGAGGTAAAGCAAAAGATTACCGAAGATTTGGTCAGGGGTCGCTACCCCATGGGGCAGGCATTACCTGCTGAAAAAGATTTATCTAAAGAGCTAGATGTTTCTATAGGAACTCTGCGTAAAGCAGTCGATGAGTTAGTTGCTGAAGGCATTGTCGTTCGTCGCCAAGGCAGGGGAACTTATGTTGCCGAACATGATCTAAAGCGATCACTGTATTACTTTTTTCATGTTGTTCAACATGATGAAGAGCAAAAAGTAAATCCAAGAGTTGATCTAGTTTCATTGACTACTGCAATTGCGAATAAAGAAGAGGCCAGTAAGCTTCAAATTAAAGAAGGTGCGGCCGTATGGCGCATAGTCAATTGTCTTTATTTAGACAATAAATGCATCATGATTGATCATATTACCTTGGATAAAAAGCGTTTTAAGAATTTAACTCGCATTGAGTTTGTAAATCGTGAGGGCAGTATCTATCAGTTATATCAGGTGAAATATGGACAAACTGTTGTTCGTAGCAGTGAACGTTTACGTGCTGGTTTGGCTGGGAAGCAGCACGCTGAATGGCTGGGTTTAAAGCCTAATTCACCAGTGTTAATGATCCGTAGGGTGGCATTAGGCATACAGGACGAACCTTTGGAGTGGCGTGTTTCTACTTTAAATACCACTTCACATGAATACTTTAGCGAGCTAGTGGTCTAAGAATATATGTTCAAAACTACTAAGCAGAAATTAGCAGGCATATTAGTTTGTTTGATCATCGCCATGTCTACTAATTTTCTCTCAGAAAATTATGGTGGGCCACAGCTCTTATATGCCTTGCTATTAGGCCTATCACTTCACTTTTTATATTTAAATGAGACTGTAAGTCCAGGAATCGATTTTTGCGCAAAAACCATTCTTCGCTTAGGAGTGGCTTTGTTAGGAATTCGGATTACTTTTGCTGACATTAGCGCAATTGGTATGAATACTGGGTTGATGGTAATAGTCGCAGTTGCGACAACCGTTGTCTTAGGGGTGCTACTGTCAAAGTTTTTGAGGTTATCTCCAGATTTCGGCTTAATTGCAGGGGGATCTGTTGGTATATGTGGCGCTTCTGCGGCACTTGCAGTTGCTTCTGTATTACCTAAATCAAAAGCAAACGAGCAATTCACTTTATTGGTTGTGGTTGGGGTGACAGTACTATCGACCATTGCGATGGTGATATACCCTTTTGCTTTGCAAATACTTAATGTTGGCGCTCTCTCAGCTGGTATTTTTATAGGCGCCACCATTCATGATGTTGCTCAAGTGGTTGCTGCAGGTATGCTATTTGGTCCCGAGGCAGGTGATGTTGCCACTGTAGTTAAGCTATTTCGAGTAGCGCTACTTCTGCCCGTAGTTTTGGTAATTTCTATCTTCTATGGTTCGCAAAGGGCAACTACTCAATTGGGGTGGGGTAGCTTACGCTTGATCCCAACATTTTTATTGGGTTTTGTTGCGCTTTCGGTTGTGGCCTCAATGCAAATTTTACCCACTTCAGTCACCCATCAAATTGGCGGTATATCGCGTTGGATGTTAGTGATTGCGATTGCGGCAGCAGGGTTAAAAACGAATTTTCAGGAACTGGCAAAGCTGGGATGGCAGCCAGTGTTCATGTTAGTTGTGGAGACTATCTTTATCGCCGCCCTTGGACTCATATTTGTTTTGTATGGGACTTAAAAAAAGAAGTACTTACTTCTCAACAAATGCTCTTTCAAAGACGTAATCACCTAGTTGTCCAAGACTCGGTGAAACTTTAAAGCCTTTGGCATCAAGCATTTCAGCTGTTTCTTTTAGCATAGAAGGGCTGCCACAAATCATCGCCCGGTCTACCGCTGGATCTAAAGGGGGCAAGCCAATATCTTTAAATAGCTGGCCAGATTCAATGGCGGTTGTAAGGCGACCAGTGTGCTTGAAGGCTTCTCGAGTTACGGTTGGATAGTAGATTAGCTTCTCACGAATGATCTCGCCAATATATTCATCTTGAGTGAGTTCATTTTTGATATATTCGCCATAAGCAAGTTCGCTGACTAGACGAACACCATGAATCAAAACTACCTTTTCAAACTTATCGTAAGTCTCTGGGTCACGAATGATGCTCATGAATGGTGCTAAGCCTGTACCAGTACTAAAGAGATAAAGATGCTTACCAGGGTTTAAGTCATCAATCACCAAGGTGCCAACAGATTTTTCACTTACGAGAATGGGGTCGCCCACCTGAATTTTCTGCAAACGTGATGTCAGTGGGCCATCTTGAACCTTAATGCTTAAGAACTCGAGATGCTCTTCATAGTTTGGGCTGGCAACGCTATACGCTCTTACCAAAGGTTTACTATCGACTTCAAGGCCAATCATTAAGAAGTGACCACTGCGAAACCGCAAGCCTTTATTACGAGTAGTAGTGAAGCTAAAAAGGGTGTCGTTCCAATGATGAACTGACAAAACGGTTTCAGTGTTGTACGCGGCCATAAATAAAATAATCAAAAAGCTAGGATTTAATGAATTAGTGATTATCCCATTCTTGATCCAGAGAATCTGGCTTAAGCATCTATAAAGTGGCCTTAAGAACCCCTTTTGACGGCTAAAACCCATATAAATAGGGGCTTCATATACTCTGGAGCCTCTTTATATCTAAAAGTACTGAGCATATGAAAAGGGAGTCTTTTACAAAAGGCGATCCTTTCCATAAGATCTTTACATATAGCTATTTAAGGAATTTTTATGTCAAAGAAACCCGCACTAGATAAACCCTTTTTATTTGCTGCCCTACAGTTCACATTGGGAGTGGCGCTTTTAGCCTTGTCTACTCACCTAGCGATTGAGAGTAAAACTTATCTCGCAGTACTAAATCAAAGTGGCTTAAATCAGTACCATTCATTTGCTTTATTAGTATGCGTTAGTTTCTTTGCAGGAATTTTTTTGATTGCTCAGCAAGTGCTAAAACATGATGCGCTGAGTTTTGATGAGCTTTCTCCCTACTGAGGTGATGATTTGACTTATTAAAAAAGGCGCCTAATGGCGCCTTTTTTTTCCTCAATTTCTTAAAGAGATCCTTACTCTTCTTCGCGACGTAAGTGCGGGAACAAAATTACATCACGAATATTCGGTACATCGGTCAGAAGCATTACTAAGCGATCAATGCCGATACCGCAACCACCGGTTGGAGGCATGCCATATTCCAGGGCGCGGATAAAGTCATGATCAAAGTACATGGCTTCTTCGTCACCAGCTTCTTTTTGCTCTACTTGTTTGCGGAAACGGTTAGCTTGGTCTTCGGCATCATTCAGTTCTGAGAAGCCATTGGCGATCTCACGACCGGTAATGAATAATTCAAAACGCTCAGTAATACCTGGACGGGTATCAGATTCTCTTGCTAGTGGGCTGACTTCGATTGGGTAATCAATGATGTAGGTTGGCTCCCAGAGATGTTCCTCAGCTACCAGTTCAAAGAGGGCGAGTTGCAAGGCACCAATACCAGCATTCTTGAGGGTTGGTGCATCAGGATTTTCGCCACCCTTTTTCAATTCAGCGCGTATGAAATCAGCATCCTCTAATTGAGCAGCTTGATAGGTCTTATTAGACTGTGGTCCGTACTTCAAAATCGCTTCAGTAATTGTGAGGCGCTGGAATGGCTTGCTGAGATCTAACTCACGACCTTGGTGAGTCAAGACTGCTGTACCTTGGGCATCCATTGCCGCTGCACGGATCAAGCCTTCAGTGAAGTCCATGAGCCAACGGTAATCCGTGTAGGCAGCATAGAACTCCATCATGGTGAATTCTGGATTATGACGAGGACTCACGCCTTCATTTCGGAAGTTACGATTGATTTCAAAGACACGTTCAAAGCCACCGACCACCAAGCGCTTGAGATAAAGCTCAGGTGCAATACGCAAGAACATTTGCATATCGAGCGCATTGTGGTGGGTAATAAAGGGTTTAGCTGTTGCGCCACCCGGAATCGGGTGAAGCATTGGCGTTTCAACTTCCATGAAGTCTGCATCGAGCATATGGCGACGTAGTGATGCAATGGCATTACTGCGCGCTTTGAAGGTATTGCGACTTTCAGGATTAACGATGAGGTCTACATAGCGCTGACGATATTTAGTTTCTAGATCAGAGAGGCCGTGGAATTTATCTGGCAATGGGCGCAATGACTTGCTCAGTAGACGCAGATTACTAGACTCAACTGAGAGCTCGCCTTTATTGGTCTTAAAGAGATTGCCTTCAGCAGAGATAAAGTCACCCATGTCCCAATGTTTAAAGGCACCATGGGTATCAGCACCGCTGAGCTCATCGCTAATATAAAACTGAATTTGACCACTGCGATCTTGGATAGTGGCAAAACTGGCTTTACCCATCACGCGTTTGAGTACCATGCGGCCCGCTACTTTGACATGAACCTTTTTAGCAGCAAGCTCTTCTTTGGTGAGGCTATCGTAGTGAGTGTGTAAATCTGCCGCCAAATGCGTTGGCACAAAATCATTAGGGAAGGCAACGCCACCTTCACGTAGCTTCGCGAGCTTTTCACGACGCTCTGCGATGATGTGGTTCTCGTCGATCACTTCAGTAGCTGGCACTTGGTTGTTGGCTGAATTTGTTTTATCGTTCATATTCGTAAGTAATTAAACGCCTTGCTTCAGGCTGGCTTCAATAAAAGCATCTAAATCTCCATCCAATACCTTTTGGGTATTAGAGATCTCGACGTTGGTTCGTAAATCTTTAATCCGGCTTTGATCTAAAACATAGGAGCGGATTTGATGGCCCCAGCCTACATCGGTTTTACTGGCCTCTAACTTATCTTGCTCTGCACGACGCTTTTGCATTTCATGTTCATATAAGCGCGACTTTAGCATCGTCATGGCTTCAGCGCGGTTGCGGTGTTGGCTGCGGTCATTCTGGCACTGAACTACGATGCCTGTTGGTAGGTGGGTAAGGCGTACGGCGGAATCTGTTTTATTAATGTGCTGACCACCAGCACCAGAGGCGCGGTAAGTATCAGTGCGGATATCGGCAGGATTGACTTCAATCTCAATGGAGTCATCAATCTCAGGATAGACATAGATTGAAGCAAAAGAAGTATGACGACCATTAGAAGAATCAAATGGCGACTTACGTACTAAGCGATGCACGCCAGTTTCAGAACGGAGATGGCCGTAGGCATACTCGCCATCAACCTTGATAGTTGCGCTCTTAATGCCAGCAACATCACCATCAGATTCTTCGAGAATTTCTGTTTTGTAGCCTTTACGTTCACAATACTTGAGATATTGACGATAGAGCATGCTAGCCCAGTCGCAAGCTTCTGTACCGCCAGCACCGGCTTGAATATCAATAAAGCAATTGCACGAGTCCATCTCATTGTGGAACATGCGGCGGAACTCTAAATCACCAATGATCTTGCTATAAGACTCAACATCTTGTTCGATAGCAGAGATGGTTTCGAAGTCACTTTCGTCCTTGGCCATATCAAATAGCTCAAGAGCGCTAGTGATGTTGGTATTTAGATCCGTGAGAGTAGCAACTACGCCATCGAGTAATTTTTTCTCTTTGCCTAGTGCTTGTGCTTTTTTTTGATCATCCCAAATGGTGGGATCTTCAAGGATTGAATTAACTTCGGTAAGGCGACGTGACTTTACTTCGAAGTCAAAGATACCCCCGAAGAGCTTGCTCACGGGTGAGCAGGTCGGACAAGGTGTTTGAAATAGTATTTAGTTGTTCGGCTTCCATCCCCTGATTATAAGGGGGTTATTGCGCTTAACCTTTAGATCCCATTGCTCTCGTCATGAGCCTCAATCATGAGCTGGACGCGGGCCTGCCCTTGGTAGCGATCAGTTACCAATCGATAGGCTAGTTTGGCTTTGGCCGGCAGACTTTGGGTGCGGTTAAACCAGACAGCAGTGATGGGCTTATTGCCGGTCTTGTCTTCGGCGATCCCAAGAGGGCGGAGCATTAAGCGCAGATGCTTTTCTTTCATCAGGCTTTGTTGGGTAATCTCAAATTCCCCATAAAAGACCGGCTGTGGAAATCCTTGGCCCCAAATTTCTTGTGCAAGCAGATCACCAATTTCAGGGGTGAAATCTGAAGGCTGTAGCACCCCATCATGGGTATGGCGACGTTCTAATAATTCATCTGTCAGCAAACTACCCGCTACTTCCTGAAAACAGGCATCAAACTTTTCAAAATCACTCTTGCGAATAGTGAGACCCGCAGCCATTGCATGACCTCCAAATTTTAGAATCAGATCAGGCTCGCGCTTGGAAACGATATCTAAAGCATCACGTAAATGAAAGCCGCTCAATGATCTGCCTGAACCACGCAGTTCTTCACCGGTACTACCATCAGCTGGAGCAAAAACAATGGCAGGGCGGTTGAAGCGTTCTTTTAGGCGTGAGGCCACAATACCGACAACACCTTGATGCCATTCTGGATTCCATAGACAAATGCTAGTGCGCTGCGCCATGGTTCCAGCCAATTGATCTTCTGCAAGATGGGCAAGTGCTGCTTCTTGCATACCAGTTTCAATCACGCGACGTTCTCGATTAATGCGATCGAGTTCTTGGGCGAGCGTCATTGCATCATCGGCGTTATCTGTCAGTAGCAAGCGGATACCAAGAGTCATATCTGCTAAGCGCCCAGCAGCATTGAGACGTGGGCCAATAGCAAAACCTAAGTCAAAGGTATTAGCCTTACGAGGATCTCGACTTGCTGCTTGAAAGAGGGCTTGTATTCCAGGTTGAGATATTCCAGTCTGAATACGTTTCAAACCATTAGAAACTAAGACACGATTATTGCGATCAAGCTGCGCTACATCAGCAACAGTACCGAGCGCAACAAGATCTAGTAAGTTCTCTACTTTAGGTTGAGTCTCGTTGGTAAATTTCCCGCGTTTACGAAGTTCTGCACGTAATGCCACTAATAGATAAAACATCACGCCAACACCCGCAAGCGCTTTGCTGGGGAAGGTACAGCCAGGTTGATTAGGATTGACGATAGCTGTAGCCTTGGGAAGGCGGTCGCCCGGTAGGTGATGATCAGTCACGATTACCTCCATACCCAGTTCGCGTGCGCGGTCTACGCCTGCTTCACTTGCAATACCGTTATCAACGGTAATCAGATATTTGGGTTTAGGGCTCTGCTTAGCAGCAAGCTCAACTACCTCAGGGGTGAGGCCATAGCCCATAGTAAAGCGATTTGGAACTAGAAATTGAATTGGGGTTTTGGGGCCACCCAGCATTCGTAAGCCCCGCACGCCAACAGCGCAAGCAGTAGCACCATCGCAGTCATAGTCTGCCACGATTAGCATTGGCTCATTTTTCTCAAGAATATCTGCCAGTAAAGATGCGGTGCTGATGCAATTTTTAAGCTCTGTTGGTGAAAGTAATTGCTTTAAGTCGAGCGAGAGCTCTTCAGGAGACTGTAGACCTCTTGCTGCATATAGCCTCGCGAGCAAAGGATGTAGGCCACTTTGCTGCAACCACATGGCAGTTCGCTCTGAGAAGGGACGTTGTGAAAAGAGACTCATGAGGAAATGATTTCTTTCCAAGTGAGAGGCTCTGCTTTTTTCCAGAAGGCCCAAGATTTTCTATCAAGATCTTTAGTAGTAAAGACGCGCTCGCGAGCTTTCCCTTTGGGAAAATCGATCAGTAGCACTTCATCTAACTCTTTATGTTGCAGTGCTGTAGTTAATATTGGCCATATTGATTGAGGATTCTCAAGCCAGGCAAAAGACCCCGCTGCTGGAATATGAAATTCATTTGAGTGAGGAATGCTTAGTAGCTTCGCCAAGCCAGCTAATAAGGGGTGATTCCCATAAAGCTGTTTTGATTGTGCAATTATCTGCGGCGCTTTTACATCGTTTAATCGACCAATACCACTAATCCATAAGGAGTTGATACTTGGTATACCGCGTTGCGTGCGGGTTTCATTAACTGGATCAATATGCCATAGCATTTGTATTTCATTTTGCAATTTACGCCAACGCTTTGCAATACCATCTTCACTTGTATCACGTGGCATCCACCAATCAATATTGCGACCATGTGCTTGATCAACGCTATAACTCTCTAAGCTTGTAAAAGGACCTGCTGGAATAAACCAGTAGTGCTGTCCCTGAAGCAAAATTGAACTTTGAAAATCTTCCTCGATTATGGGGAGAGCAGCTTTGAGTAGTTCAGCAGATTCAGTTTGTGTCAGATCAATCTGGTTTTGACCCATCAAAATAAGATGGTCGCGGGTTGCATGCAGATGAACTGGCTGTAGGCAGGCGATGAATTCAGACGGATTGATAGCTTGCGAAGTTTGGCCTAAAAGTAAGACTGGTGCCAGTGGCACAAGATCCCCTAGTAAAAAGCGCTCATGAGGCAGTCCCTTGACTGGACGATCGGCCATAGCCTGCTCTTCCTCAGAATCAAAAGCATCCTCGCCTGACAGCATCAGGGTAAAGCGGCGCAGAGTGTTCTGAGGGCTGGTGGAGGATATGGAATTTGCAGTCATTTCCCTGATTTTAGGTGGCATTTAAGTATTCCATCAGTTTGCCTTGGTAATTCACTAAACTGTGACTATGTTGAGACTTCCTATAGAGCTAGAAATTGGCCTGCGCTACACCCGTTCCAAGCGTCGCAAGACGGTGGGCAAGCGCGATGGCTTCCTGTCTTTCATTTCTGGGATTTCAACCGCTGGTATCGCCTTAGGCGTTGCATCCCTGATTGTTGTCCTTTCGGTCATGAACGGTTTCCAGAAAGAAGTTCGAGATCGCATGCTATCCGTTCTCTCTCATGTCGAAATTACTGCGCCAGAAGGATTGGCTAATTGGGAGCCACTTGCTCTGAAAGTAGCTGCGCAACCACATGTAATAGGTGTAGCGCCAATGGTGAGCTCTCAAGGCTTGCTCAGTCGAGATAATGTCATGCGTGGCGTCACTATTCGGGGGATAGCACCGAGCGAAGAAGGAAAAGTTTCTGATCTGCCAAAACAATTTGTTACTGGCAGTATTGATGATCTCAAACCCGGTAGTTTTGGTGTTGTCTTAGGCGCTCAACTAGCGGCTCTTGTCGGCGCACATGCTGGCGATCGTATTAATTTAATTGTTCCTGAAGCTGATTTAACACCGGCTGGTGCCATGCCACGCATGCGCACACTGCAAGTTGTAGGTATTGTCGATAGTGGGCATTATGAATATGACAGTTCTTTAGCCATCATGCATTGGAAAGATGCCGCTGCTTTACTGCGCCTACGAGACCCGACTGGCTTGCGCGTCAAGGTAGATGATATGCAGCGTGCTCCTGAGATTGCAAATCAATTGGCTGCAGTGGTGCCGCAAGCAATGTGGGTAACTGATTGGTCACGCTCTAATCGTAATTGGTTTGCTGCCGTTCAAACTGAAAAGAAGATGATGTTCATCATTCTGACTTTGATTATTGCGGTAGCGGCATTTAATCTCGTATCTACGTTAGTGATGACAGTTAATGAGAAGCAGGCTGATATTGCCATTTTGAGAACGATGGGCGCGAGCCCTGGCCTGATTCAACGAATCTTTTTAATACAAGGCCTAGCCATTGGCATCCTAGGTTCTCTAGCGGGCGTTGGCTTAGGTTTGCTGATTGCACTCAATATTGATGTCATCGTTCCGGCGATCGAAGCAATCTTTCGCGTACGCTTCTTGCCACGTGAGGTTTATTTCATTAGCGAGTTGCCATCAGATGTGAGATTAAGTGATGTAGTCACCGTTGGCTTGATGGCCTTTGGCTTATCTGTATTAGCCACTCTCTATCCAAGTCGTCGTGCTGCCAAAGTGCAACCTGCGGAGGCCTTACGATATGAATGAGGTTATGAGTAATCAAGCTCATTTAGTTCTGATGGCTCGAGGCCTCGCTAAGACTTATGGTCAAGGCCCCACAGCAGTTGAGGTTCTGAAGGCAATTGACCTAGACGTCGCACCTTCAGAGAAGGTTGCCATTGTGGGCTCATCTGGCTCAGGTAAAAGTACCTTACTGCATCTTTTAGGGGGCTTGGATACTCCAAGTGCTGGCTCTGTTGTTTTGGCAGGCTCTCCTTTAAGTGGCCTATCTGTCAAAAAGTTAGATCAGCTGCGCAATCAAAGCCTTGGGTTCATTTATCAATTCCACCATCTCTTAGATGAATTTAGCGCTGTTGAGAACGTTGCCTTACCGTTGCGTATTCGCGGCCTAGATAATGATGAATCTATGGAGCGCGCCAGTAAGATCCTCAAAGCAGTTGGTTTAGCGGCACGTGAACTACATACTCCTGGTGAATTATCTGGTGGCGAGCGCCAACGCGTCGCTGTTGCAAGAGCTCTGGTAGGTAATCCTGCTTGCGTATTAGCAGATGAGCCAACGGGCAACTTAGATACTGAAACTGCCGATAGTGTTTTTGACTTAATGTTAGATATTGCGCGCGATCAGGGTACCGCCTTTGTGATTGTGACGCATGATCCAATCCGCGCTAAACGTTGTGATCGTATTTTGCATTTAGAGCGTGGAGTATTAAAGACTTTCTCGCAATGATTATGGGAGTAACGTCCCCCATGTGGATCGATACCCATTGCCATCTAGATGCTCCTGAGTTTGAGCGCACCTTGCCTGAAGTTATCCAGGCTGCTGCGCAGAAAAATGTTCAAGCGATTTTGCTGCCTACAGTAAAAGTAGGCGATTGCCAGCAGGTGCGTGATCTTGCCAAACAATATAGCCAATTGATACCAGGTTTGGTTTATACGCTTGGTATTCATCCACTCTATACCAATCAGGCTAAAGAAGGTGATATCAGAATTCTTGAAAAAGAAATTACTCAATCTCTCTCTGATCCCAGATTTGTTGGTATTGGTGAGATTGGCCTGGATTATTTTGTGGAAGGCTTAGATCCACATCAACAAGAATACTTTTTTAATGCGCAATTAGATTTAGCACAACAGTTTCAGTTACCTGTCATTCTGCATGTACGCCGCTCACAAGACCTTATTTTGAAAGCCTTGCGTAGTCGTAAAATTCC
>CAIVXR010000065.1 GCA_903909925.1 uncultured beta proteobacterium
GATTAATAGCGCTGGTAGCCCCATTCAATATATGGATGCCCCTGAATTTAAAGTCTACTGGGATAAGGAATCTGCACAAATGGGCGATGTTGTTAGAAAGATCGGAAAGGTCGAATAATGAGAAAACTTTTCATCCCCGTCATTTTGATGGCTGCTATGCAAGCCTATGCTGCTAGCGTTCAGGAACAAATGGAGCAAAACCCTGCTGTCAAGGCTGCGGTTGAAGAGCTAGTCGTTGCGAACCATATTTTGTATGACCAAAACGCAGTAGATGGTTATGGGCATATCAGTGTGCGCAATCCAGCAAATCCCAATACCTTCTTTTTAGCAAGAAGCGTTGCGCCTTCAGTGGTCAAGGTTGAAGACATCATGGAATTTGATATGAATGGTAAAGCCTTAAATAGCGATACTCGGGTTGCCTATGGTGAACGATTTATTCATAGTGGGATTCTAAAAAATCGTCCAGATATTAATTCAGTTATTCATGGTCATGCTTCCCCAATTTTGCCTTATGGTTTAACAGGCGTCACTTTGAGACCCGTTTATCACATGAGTGCATTCTTGGGTGAGGGCGCACCAATATTTGAGATCCGTAATTTCGCTAAACCAAATCCGGATACAGATATGTTTATCAGTAATTCAGATCTCGGGGATGCTTTGTCTCAGACGATGGGTTTGCAATACTTCGTGTTGATGCGTGGTCATGGTTATGCTGCAGGAGCTGACTCAATCAAGAAGGCAGTATTTAGAACGATTTATGCTATTCAGAACGCCAGTATTCAGGCTGAGGCAATGAAGATGGGCCAGGTTCAATATTTAACTCCCGGAGAGGCTGCGACTTCTAAGGAGACTATTGAAAAAACGATTGGACGTCCCTGGCAACTCTGGAGTGAGCGCGTCAAAAAACAGTAATCGTTGGTAAACTCTTGCATCATACATATGCAAGATCGCTCATCACTCCAAATCCTTGCCAAAATACTGCTGCTAGTACTCCTAGCTATTCCTACGGTGAGTAGGGCCGTTCTCCAAGATGAGATTCAGGTATACGACGATGAGATCAATGCTAAAGGTGAATCAAGCCTAGAGCTTCACGTCAACAGCACGCCTCGTGGCATAAAAACGCCAAGTTATCCTGGTGAGGTCATGAACAATAATGGTGTTCGTGTTACGCCAGAGCTTGCTTATGGGCTGGGTAACGATTTAGAGGCTGGACTCTATATCTCTTATGTCAACTACGATAATAAGTTTCAATACGCAGCTACTAAATTGCGCATGAAATGGTTACCTTACCGTGAAGAGAAGGGCGATGATTTTTTTGCTGGGGCCAATCTAGAGATTTCTAATATTCAGCCGCAATTTGATGAATCTCGGTATAACGGTGAAATACGCTTTATTTTTGGCAAGCACTTTGATGAGTGGCTGTTTTCTTTTAACCCAATCGTTGATATGCCGCTCTCGCAACCCTATGTCCATCAGTCGCCATACTACTCATCGGCCACCCGCTTATCAAGAGAAGTTATTCCAGACTTAGCTTTAGGAGTTGAGTATTATTCCAATCTAAATCAGCTTGGTCAGCCAATTAATTATCAAAATACTCAACAGTTAGGCTTCTTGATGATGTACTACGATGGTAAGCCTATTTCATTTCAGGCGGGTGTAGGTAAGGGTTTCTCCAATAGCACCGACTCATTGACCCTGAAGGCCATTTTTTCGATTCCACTGCCCTAATCTTATTGAGACAAACATGATTAAATCATTGCCCAAGGTCTTAGCGTTTGATGTTTTTGGTACTGTAGTTGATTGGCATGGCTCAATCGCAAATGAAATTACTCGCCTAAAACTGCCCGTCGATCCTCATGCGTTTGCTAGCGCTTGGAGAGATGGCTATAAACCAGCGATGGCTAGAGTTAGATCTGGCGAGTTAGGGTGGACCAAAATCGATGACTTGCATCGCATCATCTTGGATCAAGTGTTAGAAACATTTGGCATTGACTCATTGAGCGAAACTCAAAAACAAGATCTCAATCTTATTTGGCATCGATTGAACCCTTGGCCAGATTCAGTTGAGGGGCTGACTAGACTGAAGCAGAAATTTACAATTGTGACTCTCTCTAATGGCAATTTGAGTCTTTTGGCTGATATGGCCAA
>CAIVXR010000066.1 GCA_903909925.1 uncultured beta proteobacterium
GCAAAGGTGGTCATCATAATCGGGCGGAAACGCAAGATACAAGCCGCGCGAATCGCTTGCGCTGGGGTCATGCCTTGATTGCGTTGCGCATCTAAGGCAAAGTCGATCATCAGAATTGCATTCTTCTTAACAATACCAATCAGCAACAAGATGCCGATAGAAGCGATAACCGTAAGTTCAAAACCAAAGATGCGTAGTGCCAAGATAGCACCAATAGCTGCAGATGGTAGGCCAGCCAAAATGGTGAGTGGGTGGATATAACTCTCATAAAGCACGCCAAGCAAAATATAGATCACCCCGAGAGCAGAGAAAATCAAGATAAGCTGACCAGATTGATTGCTCTTAAATACTGCGGCATCCCCGCCGTAACTAGTAATAATCGATGGTGGTAAATCAATGGCTTTGGTATACCCCTCAATTTTCTTAGTAGCATCGCCTAAGAAAACATCTGGTGCTAGGTTAAAGGATAAAGTAACTGCTGGAATTTGTCCTTGATGATTTACGGCTGTTGGACCAACGGTACGTGTAAAGCTGGCTAGACTAGAAAGGGGAATGAGCTTATCTGTAGCACGACCACGCACAAACACTTTATTTAGATCACTTTCATACTGACGATCTTCAATAGCAGCCTCTAATATGACGTAATAGGTATTGACTGGAGTGTAGATGGTCGAGACTTGCTTTTCGCCATAGACAGAATAGAGTGCAGTACGAATATCAGCGATGCTCACACCAGCATTAGCAGCCTTTTCTCGATTGATATCGATCTTGACATTCAAACCTTTTAGCTGAGAGTCGCTAGTGACATCCCTAAAAATTGGATCAGCACGCATTTTTTGCATGAGCTTATCTGCCCATTCATTGACGCCCTCAAACCCAACACTTTGCAATGTAAATTGGTAACGACTTTTACTGCTTCTACCGCCCAGTTGTAGATTCTGGACGGGACGCATGTATACCTGTAGACCCGGGATCTCTTTAAACTTGTTACGCAAACCTTCCATAATCACTGCCATTTTGGCACGATCACTCTTTGGTTTGAGGATGATAAAAATACGTCCTGTGTTGTAGCCAGAACTTGCGCCACCACCAAGCACAGAGATAGAGCTGGCAACGTTTGGATCTTTACTGACAAGCTCTGCCGCTTGATCTTGTAATGCCAGCATTGCTCTAAAAGAAATATCTTCAGAGGCTTCGGTAGTTGCCAAAATCTGTCCAATGTCCTCTTCTGGAAAGAAACCCTTAGGACTATTTACAAAAAGCACAACAGTAATTACAAAAGTGGAAATAGCACCCCATAATACTTTTTTGCGATTTACAAGAGCGAGATCTAGATAATGAATGTAAGTCTTGAGCATCCAATCAAAAAAGCGGTCAAACTTTTTATTAATGGCATATTCTTTTGCATGCTGACCTGGCTTTGGTAAGAAGCGACTACAGAGCATTGGAACTACAGTTAGGGATACTAGCGCCGAAACTACAATCGAGAGTGATACAACCACTGCAAATTCTCTAAAGAGAAGGCCGATTGGGCCTGGCATAAAAAAGAGTGGAATAAATACTGCCACTAAAGAAATTGAGATTGAGATGATGGTAAAGCCCACCTCCTTACTACCTTTTAAAGAAGCTCTCAGAGGATCCATGCCTTGCTCTACATAGCGCATGATGTTCTCTAGCACCACGATCGAATCGTCAACCACTAGACCGACTGCCAGGGTGATACCTAGCAATGAGATGTTATCTAGGCTATACCCCATGAAGTAGAGCAAGAAGAAGGCTCCAATGAGTGAGACCGGCAAACTAATCGAAGGAATCACTGTCGCTGAAACGTGCTTCAAGAATAAGAAAATTACCAGGACTACAAGTAAGACAGTAAGACCTAAGGTGAGATTGACATCATGAATCGCTTCAATGATCGAGAGCGAACGGTCATTGAGTAAAGTAAGCCTAATGGATTCAGGCATTTGCTTTTGCAATTGAGGTAATAACTGTTTAACAGCCTTCACTACTTCAACAGTATTGGCGCCTGGTTGTCGCAAAATCGCAATAGCAATGGAGCGCTCGCCTTGGGAGGTCGCCAAGGTTTTAACATCTTCATAACTCTCAACGACGTCAGCAACATCTTTA
>CAIVXR010000067.1 GCA_903909925.1 uncultured beta proteobacterium
ACGCGGCAAATACCGTCGGTCACTGAAATAACAGTGCCTTCGTTGCGAGACTGGGTGTCAACACCCATTTCGCTAATTCGGCTTTTGATCAGCTCGCTGATCTCGGAAGGGTTGAGTTGCATTACTTACTCCTGGGTCTTATTTCGTATGTTCTTAATAGGGATAACTTATGCGCCAAGACTTGCTTGCATTTGAGCTAACCGTGCCTTTACAGAACTATCCATTACTTCATCACCAACTTGAATGCGAACACCGCCAATCAATGCTGGATCAACCTGAATAGTTGGGCGCAAATCTTTACCCCCAAAGCGCTTCTTCAAACTTGACAACAAATCATTAAGTGCACTTCCCTCTATAGGAAATGCACTGGTAATCATCACTTCTGCTGCACCTTCGCTCTTGTTCTTCATCGACTCAAATTGACTGGCAATTTCAGGGATGGCTGCGAGACGATGGCTTTGATTCACAAGACTTAAAAAGCTTGAGACTTTGCCATCTAACTTTGTCTTCACCATGCCAGTTAAAAGCTTGGTCAGATCATTTGCAGAAACTTTTGGATTGTTAGACAAACCAGCAACCTCAGGCAGCACAGCAAGCTGCGCTAACTCATTAAGTTGCTCTAGCATTGAAGCAAGCTCAGCAGGTTTGGCGCTCTGAAAAAGCGCTTCTGCATAAGGGCGAGCAATCGTAGCTAACTCAGCCATATCAAAGCTCTGCCTTGAGTTGATCAAGCAATGCACCGTGTGCTTTGGCATCAACTTCACGACGCAAAATTTGTTCAGCGCCTTTAACAGCCAATACGGCAACTTCGGCACGTAATACTTCGCGAGCACGTGTCACTTGTTGATCTGCGTCTTCTTTTGCTTGCGAGATAATGCGCGCAGCTTCCGCTTGTGCATTGGCACGAATCTCTTCTGCTGACATTTGTGCACGCTTTTCTGCCTCAGCTACACGCTGGATACCTTCTTGGCGAGCTTTAGAAAGCTCTTGCTCAGCAGCATTGTTGGCAAGCGCCAACTCTTCTTTACCACGCTCGGCAGCAGCCAAACCGTCGGCAATTTTGCTTGAACGCTCGTCCAATGCCTTTACCAATGGAGGCCACACAAAACGTGCTACCACCCACCATAAGACAAAGAAGACGATCATTTGCGCGAATAGGGTCGCGTTCAGATTCACGATATTCCTTTCAGTATTGTTGAGAACAGTTGGATGACCAGCTGGTCATCCACGCCAAAACAATTACTTAATAACTGCGAGCAGTGGGTTTGCGAAAGCAAACAACATTGCAACACCAACGCCGATCAAAAACGCAGCGTCGATCAAGCCAGCCAAAAGGAACATTTTGGTTTGCAATTCGTTAATTAGTTCTGGTTGACGAGCAGCGCCCTCAATGAACTTACCGCCCATTAGGCCAATGCCTAAACAGGCTCCTAAAGCGCCAAGGCCGATGATAAGGCCAATACCGATAGCGGTGAGTCCTTGAATGTTGGCTAAGAATGCTTGCATGTCTACTCCTAAGTATTGAAAGTGAGGTTAAAAATAAAAGGGTTAATGGTGACTATGAGCTTGGCCTATGTAAACCAAAGTCAACATCATGAAAATAAAAGCTTGTAACAAAATGACCAAGATGTGGAAGATTGCCCAAGCAGAGCCAGCGAGCACGTTGCCCACAAAGCCAAGCATGTACAAATCTAAATTAAAGGTCCACATACTTCCTAAGAGGGCGATCAATAAAAAGATCAGCTCGCCCGCATACATGTTTCCAAAAAGTCGCATTCCCAGAGAAACACCTTTGGCAACATATTCAATGATGTTCAGAATTAAATTAAATGGGGCTAAGTACCACTTTGCGCCGAAGGGGGCTGAGACAAGCTCATGCATAAAGCCGCCAAAACCTTTTACCTTAAAGCTGTAGAAAAAGACCAGCAGCAACACTGAGAAAGACATGCCAAGCGTGGCATTTAAGTCAGTGGTAGGAACAATTTTGTGGTGTGGCACATGCACACCGAAACCTTCAATGAAGTGATTTACGCCTACGATCCAATCTACTGGAACCAGGTCAAGCGTATTTAAAAGAATGATCCAACAAAAAACGAAGAGTGCCAAAGGCGCAATGTAGGATCGGTCGCCATGAACAATGCCCTTTGATTGAGTCTCGACCATTTCAACCAACATTTCAACCAAACACTGAAAGCGGCCTGGTACACCGGGCGAAGCTCTGCGTGCGGCAATTACCAATAAAAATACTGTGACCAAACCCATCAGGGTGGTCCAAAAAATAGTGTCGAAATGAATAACGCTAAAGTCAATAATGGATGCCTGTGGCCCCCCAATATTGTTGAGGTTTTGCAGATGCTCCGCAATATAAGCGGTTGGCGTAAGCGCTTCTGTGGCCGCGTGATGGCCTACTTCTGCTGCTGCGTTAACTTCACTAGACATCTCTTACTTGTCCTTCTTTATTTACTTCTTGCTACTTCCAAAACCACGCTAACAGATAACATTTGAGCGTAGCTAAATACGTAACAAGCAACGGGATCCATTTCAAATCAGGCAGCTTTAGGGCAAAGCCTATGAACAAAACGATAGTTGCTAGGATTTTGATAAATTCACCAGAAACCACTGCCGCCAAAAAGCCGCCGGGGCTGGATTTGACACTCTTTTTTGCCGCCTCTATTCGCATCAAAAACAGCGCGGAAGGCAAAAATCCAATCAAACCGCCTACTAAAGCCGAATAAGTATAAACGCTTTTGTCGGCTAGACTCGAAAATACATAGCAAGCGGCGGCGATTACCAAGGTAATTACGGCCTGACTTACGACAACCCACCACGCATTCATTGAAGCAAAGTTACGCGGCTTTGCTCTGCGTAATTCATCCATCTCCTCTTTACTAAGGGTCTTATAGGAATCATCCTCGATTTCATCCCATTCGCGCTTATGGATTAGATGCTCTCTGTTCACAAAATACTTTTTAGAAGGTCAGTAAAAGCTTGTTATTAAGACTCAATACCCAACTTTTTTAATAAGGAATCAAGCTCATCAAACTGGCTAAAGCCGATCCGGATCTCGCCGCCTTTACCTTTGAACTTAAATTCGACGTTTAAGCCTATTAAATCGGCGATTTCTTGAGAAAGGCGGCGCATATCGGGGTCGCGGCTTGGCGCACCAGCGCCCGCCTTAGTAGTTTTAGACTTTTTATCCCCAATGTGACCTCCAGCAATTGCCAATGCCGCAGACATTTTTTCTGCTTCACGCACTGATAGGCCTTGAGCAGCAATTCTTTGAGCCAAAGCAACCTGGCTAGCGCCAGGCAATGGCAATAGTGCGCGGGCATGCCCCATATCGATATCGCCCGCTAGCAACATTGCTTGTACCGGCTTTGCCAGCTGAGCCAGGCGCAGGAGGTTGGTGATAGCGCTGCGCGACTTTCCAACTGCTTTTGCAGCCTGCTCATGGGTAAAACCAAATTCCTCGATCAACCTTGCTAAGCCCTGTGATTCTTCTAGTGGATTTAAATCCTCCCGCTGCATGTTTTCAACCAAAGCCATGGCTGCTGCAGCCTGATCATCTGCTCCGGAAACCAAAACGGGCACCTCTTTAAGGCCAGCAATACTGGCTGCTCTAAAACGGCGCTCCCCAGCGATGATTTCGTATTTTCCGGGAGCCACAAGCCTCACCAATAAAGGCTGCATCACGCCCTGTTCACGAATGCTCTCTGCCAACTCTTGCAGTGGCCCCGCCTCCATTTTTTGACGGGGCTGATATTTACCCGCTTGCAGAGCAGTCAATGGCAAACGGTTAATTTCTGCAGTTGAGTTTGCTTGTTGCGTTTTCTCGCCAAGCAGCGCCTCTAATCCTCGGCCCAAACCTTTTTTCTTAATTGCAACCATGATGTTTTTGTCTTTCCAAAAATTACATATGTTTGATGCGCTCGATCATCTCGGCACCAAACTCTAAATACGCTTTTGCGCCCCGCGATGATCTATCAAAAGCCACCCCAGGAAGCCCGTAAGACGGGGCTTCAGCAAGGCGCACATTACGCGGAATAATGGCCTTAAATACTTTATCGCCGAAGTGTTCTATTAGCTGATCAGACACCTGCTGCTGCAGAGTCATGCGCGCATCAAACATCACACGCAGCAAACCAATGATGGCTAAATCCGGATTCAAATTTGCGTGCACTTGTTTAATCGTATTTACTAAATCTGACAAACCTTCAAGTGCAAAATATTCGCACTGCATTGGAACAATCACACCATTTGCTGCACACAATCCGTTAAGCGTTAACAATGACAAGGCAGGGGGGCAATCGATCAAAATAAAATCGTAATCATTGGCCACTTCTGCTAAAGCGTCTTTGAGGCGAGATTCGCGCGCATCAATATCAACCAATTCAATTTCTGCACCAGCTAAATCACGGTTCGCTGGCAAAACATCGTATGCAGAACTTTCGCAGCGTTGCGCGCAGTCTTTCACTGCGGCCATGCCAATCAACACCTGATAAACGCTGTTATTTAAATCAGTCTTTTCAACCCCGGAGCCCATAGTGGCATTGCCTTGCGGGTCTAAGTCCACCAACAAAACACGCTGTTTCAGTCCAGCCAAGCCGGCAGCTAAATTTACAGCTGTTGTGGTTTTACCAACCCCACCTTTTTGGTTTGCAATACAGAATATTTTTGCCATAGCTGCTTCGTTTTTTCTAAAGGGAAAGAGATGATTTTCTCATGGGGCTCAAGACCAAAATACGTCTATCTACCGATAAATTCGGAATGTGCAAGGGTTCATCGGCTAACAAGCGCCAATCATTCATGGAAACTTCTTGCATTTCTTCATTGGCACGCTTGCCTTTCATAGCAAATACCAAGCCATCAGGCCTTAAGAGCGGCAAGGAAAGCTCTAAAAAATGCGCAAGGCTAGTAAAGGCTCTGGAAATAACGGCATCAAATTGCGCTTTTTGATGCACCGCAACATATTCAACGCGCTCGCTCAGAATTTCTATATTTTTTAGCTTCAGCTTGCCCCGAACATGCTGCAGAAAAGCAGTCTTCTTTCTAACAGCCTCAATCAAGCTTAGGCGCCACTCTGGCTCTAGGATCGCTATGGGGATTGCGGGCAGACCCCCGCCTGATCCAAGGTCGGCAATTTTAGGGCTGGGGCCCTTTAAAAACTGTCGCAAAATAGGTAAAACTGTAATAGAATCAATAAGATGTAGTCGAACAGAATCACCCTCATCCTCAATTGCAGTGAGGTTATGGACTTGATTCCAACGCGCCATTTCTTGCAAAAAAAGCTCTAAATCAGCAATGTTTTCCTTGCTAAGATTTAAGCCCAATTCCTGAACTCCTAGAGCAAGCAAACTCTCGCTCATGTAGTTTCTTGGGTGCGACCCAAACCCTTTTTAAGGTGGACTAGCAATAAAGAAAGTGCTGCTGGAGTTACTCCGGAAATTCTGCCAGCTTGACCTAAGGTTGCAGGCTTATGCTGGTTCAGCTTTTGTTGAACCTCTTTGGATAGTCCCAATACGCTTGAGTAATCTAGTATTTCTGGAAGGGGGAAGCTTTCGTTATGCTCTTGACGGGCAATTTCAAGCGCTTGCCGATCAATATAGCCCTGATATTTGACTGAAATCTCAACTTGGTCACTAATTTGTGCGGCAAGTCCAATATCATCATCGAGCACCCCAGGGGACCATAAACCGGCGCCTAAGCTTGTAATTGCCTCATAAGTAACTCCTGGGCGCCTTAAAAGCTCCGTCAAATTGCACTCATGCGACAAATCTTGGCCTAAAAGCTCAGAAACTAGAGGGGCTGCATCATGTTTTGGCCCAACCCAAATATCCTGTAAACGAGATGTTTCACGTGAAACAGCCTCTTGTTTTCGGCAGAATACTTCCCAGCGATAATCATCGACCAAGCCCAAATCGCGCCCAATAGGAGTTAAGCGCATATCGGCGTTATCTTCCCGCAGGCTGAGGCGATATTCAGCGCGACTAGTGAACATGCGGTAGGGCTCTTGAACCCCACGGGTAATCAAATCGTCCACCAAAACACCAATGTAGGATTCGCTACGCTTGGGCAACCAAGGCTCTTTACCCTGAGTAGCCAGGCCAGCATTGATGCCAGCCAGCATTCCCTGGGCTGCAGCCTCTTCATAGCCAGTGGTGCCATTAATCTGACCGGCAAAGTACAAGCCAGCAATAGCTCTGGTTTCTAGGCTATGCCGAAGCTGACGCGGATCAAAAAAATCATACTCAATCGCATAACCAGGACGAACAATGACCGCAGATTCTAGGCCACGAATGCTTCTGACCAAATCCCATTGAATATCAAAGGGCAGGCTAGTAGAGATTCCGTTGGGATAAAACTCATTCGTAGTTAAACCCTCGGGCTCTAAAAAGATCTGATGGCTATTTTTGGAAGCAAAGCGATGAATTTTGTCCTCAATAGAAGGGCAATAGCGAGGGCCAACTCCCTCAATCACCCCCGTATACATTGGGGAACGGTCTAAGCCACCTCGAATAATGTCATGTGTCTTTTCATTTGTATGAGAAATCCAGCAAGGCACCTGCTTGGGATGTTGTTCTGGACGGCCCAAATAAGAAAATACTGGCACTGGGTCCAAATCACCTGGTTGCTCGAGCATAGCTGAGAAATCTATCGTTCGGCCATCAATACGGGGTGGGGTGCCAGTTTTGAGCCTGCCTTGTGGAAGCTTTAGCTCTTTTAAGCGGGCAGATAGAGAAACTGCAGCCGGGTCTCCTGCTCGGCCACCAGCATAATTATTTAAGCCAACATGAATTTTTCCATCCAAAAAGGTGCCCGCGGTTAACACTACCTTTTTGGCCATAAACTCAAGGCTCATTTGAGTAACAACTCCACAAACCGCATCGCCATTTACCAGGAGATCATCCACTGCGGACTGGAAAAGGCTCAAGTTAGGCTGGTTTTCTAAACAGCGACGAATGGCCGCCTTGTATAAAACTCGATCGCCTTGAGCACGGGTGGCTCGCACTGCGGGGCCCTTGCTAGAGTTCAGGATTCGAAACTGGATGCCAGCCTCATCGGTAGCAGCAGCCATAGCACCGCCCATGGCGTCAATCTCTTTTACTAGGTGCCCCTTACCAATACCCCCAATGGAAGGATTACAGCTCATTGCGCCCAAGCTCTCAATGCTGTGAGTAATTAGTAGGGTGTCGCAACCCATGCGCGCAGCTGCTAGGGCAGCCTCTGTCCCAGCATGGCCTCCGCCCACTACGATGACATCGAAACTTTTGGAATAGCGCATGATTTGCCTCAGATAGGGCGATGATCATAGCATTTTGTTTGTTTCACGTGAA
>CAIVXR010000068.1 GCA_903909925.1 uncultured beta proteobacterium
CCACGAGTCATGGTCATGAAATCGCCTTGGAAGCCAATCAAGCCACGTGCTGGAATACGGTACTCAAGACGGGTACGCCCTTTTCCGTCACTCACCATATCTTGTAGCTCACCTTTACGCTTGCCCAAATCTTCCATCACGGCGCCTTGGGTAGCATCTTCAACGTCAACGGTTAAATTCTCATACGGCTCCATCTTCACACCATTTTCTTCGTGGAAAACGACGCGTGGACGAGAAACAGCCATTTCATAGCCCTCACGACGCATAGTCTCTACCAGAATAGTGAGGTGCAATTCACCGCGACCTGATACTTCAAACACAGTATCGTCATCAGTCTCTTTTACACGCAATGCCATATTGGACTTCAATTCACGATCTAAACGCTCACGAATCTGACGGCTAGTCACAAACTTACCTTCACGACCTGCAAATGGGCTAGTGTTCACCATGAAGTTCATCGTTAAGGTTGGCTCATCAATCTTTAACATTGGCAATGCTTCAGGCGTATCCACTGCACAGACAGTGGTGCCAATAGCTAATTCTTCAATACCGTTAATCAGTGCGATATCACCCGCAAAAGCTTCTTCAACCACTTCACGCTCTAAGCCCTTGAATTTCAATACTTGGTTAACGCGGCCTTTAAATGGCACACCATCTGGGCCATTCATGCAGATGACTTCCATGCCGGATTTAACGCGACCGCGGTTTACACGACCGATACCGATTTTTCCAACGTAGCTGTTGTAGTCAATGGAAGAGATCTGAAACTGTAAAGGACCATCAGGATTATCGTCACGGACAGGAACATGCTCTAAGACAGCATCAAACAATGGACGCATATCACCTTCGCGCACATCTTCAGTCATGCCTGCATAGCCATTTAAGCCTGATGCATAGATGATTGGGAAATCGAGCTGCTCTTCAGTAGCGCCTAGTTTGTCAAACAACTCAAAGGTGGCATTGATAACGTAATCGCAACGAGCGCCTGGACGGTCAACCTTGTTGATCACCACAATTGGCTTTAGGCCAAGAGCTAGAGCTTTCTTGGTAACGAAACGGGTTTGTGGCATTGGACCTTCAACTGCATCAACTAAAAGTAATACACCATCAACCATAGACAGTACGCGCTCTACTTCACCACCGAAGTCAGCGTGTCCTGGGGTATCAACAATATTGATATGAGTGCCGTTGTACTCTACTGAGCAGTTCTTGGATAAGATGGTAATGCCACGCTCCTTTTCCAAGTCATTTGAATCCATGACACGTTCGGTCATTTTTTCATTCGAGCGGAATGTACCTGATTGGCGTAAGAGTTGGTCAACCAAGGTAGTTTTACCGTGGTCAACGTGGGCGATGATGGCGATGTTACGAAGTGCGCGTTTAGTCATTTGAAGCTTTTGAGGTTAAGAATAGGGTTTAAATAAGGTTATTGAATAAATAAGTCAATTTGGTTTAATGAGCCTGAGAAATCAAACGCTTGGGATGCAATACCCCAGAGCGCCAATCAGCAGTACCAATAAAGTTATGGGGAGCAGCAGTAGCACGATAAATGCGCACGAGCGCTTCAATCGAAGGTAGATTGAGAGGAACACGTTGCCCCATCTCTAAGCGCTTTGCTTGTTGCTCATCCACCGTTAAGTGTGGCAAGGTTTGCAGCAAGGCATCTACCGGCAAGATGTAGTTGGAGCTATTTTGCAAACCACTCTGAATCGATTCAATCGTAAATGACTGCTCTAGATTTAAGTGCCCTACTTCAGTTCGGCGCAAGCCGACCAAGTGAGCTCCAGAGCCAAGAACATTGCCAATATCTTCTGCTAATACGCGAATATAAGTCCCTTTGCTACAAGAGACTTCTAAAGTCGCTACTGGCCACTGGATATCAGTCCAACGAATGTGATGAATCGTGATATCGCGAGCAGTACGCTCTAACTCAACACCGGCGCGAGCATATTCATACAAAGGCTTGCCATCGCGCTTAAGCGCGGAATACATTGGTGGCACTTGAGAAATCAGCCCAGTAAATTTAGGCAGCAAGGCATCTAGTGTTTTTCTAATATCTGCTTCACTTGTAAAGACTGGTAAAGGTAATTCTTCAATAGTGAGGCCTTCAGCATCGCCTGTATCTGTACGCGATCCAAATTTCACTTTGGCTATATATGTTTTATCTGCCTCTAATAAATCTTGAGAGTATTTAGTCGCCTCACCTAGGCAAATAGGTAAAAGGCCGGTTGCCATCGGATCTAAAGTGCCTGTATGACCAGCTTTATCAGCATTAAATGCGCGCTTCACTGCAGTAACTGCGCCCTGGGAACTCATTCCTGCGGGTTTGTCTAGCAGCACTACGCCGTCGATCCGAATCGCCATGAAATTATTGGACTTCGTCTTTACGATCACTGTCGACCGCTTGATCGATCAAGCGAGACATCTCTATGCCATGCTCAACTGAGCTGTCATAGTGAAAGTGCAAGGTTGGAACGGTATGAATATGCAAACGCTTAAACAATAAAGAGTGCAAATAACCAGCTTTTTCCTGCAAGGCTTTTAGAGCATGCTCAGGTTCAGCGCCCAATACAGTAAAAAACACTTTGGCATGCGCTAAATCTGGCGTGAGTTCAATACTCTGCAAAGTAATTAAGCCCAAGCTTGGACTACGCAACTCACGTGGAATGAGCTCGGCCAGGTCTCGCTGAATTTGATCGGCGAGACGCTGGTTACGATGCGGACTAGATTTATGCATTTACTTACAACTTAGAGTGAACGAGCCACTTCGGTAACTTCGAATACCTCAAGTTGATCGCCCTCTTTAATGTCGTTATAGCCTTTTAATGACAGGCCGCACTCAACACCGGCACGAACTTCTTTAGCATCATCTTTAAAGCGCTTGAGTGAGTCGAGCTCGCCCGTCCAGACAACGACGTTATCACGCAGTAAGCGCACGCTTGAAGTCCGTTTAACAATACCGTCGACTACCAAGCAACCTGCAATCGCGCCAACTTTAGAGACCAAGAAGACTTGACGAATCTCAACCAGACCTGTGATTTCTTCTTTCTTATCTGGAGTCAACATGCCGCTTAGGGCTAATTTCACTTCATCAACAGCGTCATAAATAATGTTGTGATAACGAATATCAACGCCATTGTTTTCAGCTAACTTACGAGCTGCTGCATCTGCACGAGAGTTAAAGCCAATGATCACTGCTTTAGAAGCAACTGCCAGATTAACGTCGGTCTCAGTAATGCCACCCACCGCTGCGTGAACGATTTGTACCTTCACTTCTGGAGTAGAGAGCTTCATCAAAGACTGTGCCAAGGCTTCTTGTGAACCCTGTACGTCTGCCTTGATGATTAATGGCAGCAACTTCGCCTCAATCGCACCCTCTTCCATATTTTCCATCATGGTTTCGAGCTTGAATGCTTGTTGCTTAGCTAGCTTCACATCGCGGAACTTACCTTGACGGAAGAGTGCAATCTCACGAGCCTTACGCTCATCAGGCACCACTTGCACTGACTCACCAGCAGCAGGAACTTCAGCCAAACCTTGAATCTCCACCGGAATCGATGGGCCAGCCTCATTACATGGCTTACCGTTTTCATCCATCATGGCGCGAACACGGCCAAATGTAGAGCCTGCTAAGAGCATATCGCCACGCTTAAGTGTGCCAGACTGAACCAAAATAGTTGCAACCGGGCCCTTACCTTTATCTAATCGCGCTTCAATCACAAGACCTTGAGCAGGTGCTGCTTTCGCAGCCTTGAGTTCTAAAATTTCAGCTTGCAGAAGAACGTTCTCTAACAGTGCATCAATGCCTTCACCAGTCTTTGCAGACACCGGAATAAATGGCACATCACCACCGTATTCCTCTGGAACAACCTGCTCTGCTACTAACTCAGTCTTCACTCGCTCAGAGTTGGCTTCTGGCTTATCGATTTTATTGATAGCTACAACAATCGGCACGCCACCTGCAACTGCATGGTGAATCGCTTCTTTTGTTTGCGGCATTACACCGTCATCAGCAGCTACTACTAGAATCACGATATCGGTTGCCTTAGCACCACGAGCACGCATTGCTGTAAAGGCTTCGTGACCCGGAGTATCTAAAAAGGTAATCATGCCACGGGGTGTTTCTACGTGATATGCGCCAATATGCTGAGTAATGCCGCCAGCCTCACCAGTAGCTACTTTTGCAGCACGAATCTTATCGAGTAAAGAAGTTTTACCATGGTCAACGTGACCCATGACGGTCACTACTGGAGGACGCGGCAATAATTCAGCATCATGTCCAGTAATGCCTAGATCTAAATCAGGATCATCTAACTTAGC
>CAIVXR010000069.1 GCA_903909925.1 uncultured beta proteobacterium
AAGAAAGCGGCCATCTCTTGAGGCGCTTCTTTGGGCAAGCCTTTACGCAATTGATTAAGCTCTTGGCGAACCTGATCAAAAGCATCTAGCAACTTTTGAGCTTCAGCTTCTTCTTTGCCAGGCTCAACTAAATAGTGGCTAACCTCTAATGCTGCGCGCGAAATCAGTACCGCCTTGCCAATAGCAATACCTTTTGATACCGGAATTCCGTGCAATGCAAAAGTCATGCTTATTCGTTTTCACCAAAGCGGTTATTGATTAATTCTGTCAAGGCTTGCATCGCTTCATCCGCTTGATCGCCAACAGTCTCAAGCGTTACAGTACTGCCAATTCCAGCAGCTAACATCATGACGCCCATAATGCTCTTGGCGTTAATTTGACGACCATTACGTGACAATAGTATTTCACAAGGGTACTGAGCAGCCAATTGAGAAAGCTTGGCAGAAGCCCGGGCATGTAAACCCAATTTATTGACGATCTCAATTTGTGCAACTGGCATGCCGTGTAGAACTCCTTAATTTTTTTCTGCAACTTTTGCACCTAAACGCAAGATGCCTTGCTGACCTCCAATGAGGGCTTTTTGAGCTAATTCTTCCAAATTTTCTCCGCGATGATTAATGCAGCGCATCAGCATTGGCAGATTCAAACCCGCTAGCACAATCACAGGTGTATTTAGTCCTGATAAGGGGCCAAGAGCCTCAAGCTTTGATGCTACATTTGCAGGTGTTGCGCCCATTACATCCGTCAGAATCAATACACCATTGCCCCTGTTCACTCCATAGGCGGCTTTTAAAAGCCGATCAAAACTAATCTTCGTATCTTCATAAGGCGGAATATCAACCGCTCTTACTCTTTCAGGCAATACCCCAAAGGTATGCTCAGCAAATCCCAGCATTGCGCTGGCAACAGGTGTATGAGCAACAATTACAATTCCAGTCATGTTATGGCAATGCCTTCTCAAGCGCTTTTAAGAAAAATTGTGCAACATCAAACCCACTTTGCTCAGTAATTTCAACGAAACAAGTGGGGCTGGTAACATTAATTTCCGTTAAGTAACCACCGATTAAGTCTAGCCCTACTAAGAATAAACCACGCTGATTCAAAATAGGTGCAAGTCTTTCTGCAATTCTCTTTTCAGCATCTGTTAGGGGCATAGCTACGCCCTTGCCTCCAGCTGCTAAATTTCCACGAATTTCATTACCCTGAGGAATACGGGCCAAACTAAATGGCACTACCTCTCCACCAATCAGCAAAACCCTTTTGTCGCCCTGGGCTATTTCTGGCAAAAAGCGCTGGACCATGAGGGTTCTGGCGCCATTCTCGCCAAGTGTTTCAACAATGCTAGCTAAATTTAAGCCATCTGGGCCAACACGGAAAACACCCATGCCACCCATACCATCTAAAGGCTTAATGACGATATCGCGATGCGTTTGATGAAACTCTTCCACCGCACTTAATTCACGGGTGACTACAGTAGGCGGTATTAGTTCTGGAAATTCGGTGATTGACAACTTTTCTGAATGGTCACGAACTGCTGTAGCATCATTAAATACTTTTGCGCCCTGACGGGCCGCAGCAGATAAAAGCCAAGTTGTATTGAGGTACTCAATATCAAATGGCGGATCAGTGCGCATTAATACTGCAGAAAATGACTTTAGGGAACAAGATTCGATAGCACCAAGTTCAAACCAAGAAGTAGAACTTGGCTTCACTACTAACGTTTGACAATCTGCAACAACAAGATCATCTTTCCACAAAATATTACGACTCTGACAGAACCATAAATGATGACCTGCCTCTTGAGCGATACGCATCATCGCTAAAGTAGAATCTTTTTTAAGCTTAAAAGACTCAAGAGGATCGGCAATGAATAGTAGGTCCATATTCTTTTTGATTAAGCCGCTTCAGCATCAGGATCACTGCGCTCGAGCTCTAATGAAGAAGCCAGTAAAGCTAGACGGGCAACCACCCCATACAAATAAAAACGATTGGGGGCTGCGCTGCCTGGTTTGGCGCTCATATCCGGCATTGAGTTTTGCTCAAAAGCCAGAGGTACAAAATGCATACCAGGGGCATTCAGATTTTCATCATGTCTGCGATCGGTATGAACCCGATAGAAGCCACCAATCACATAGCGATCAATCATGTATACCACTGGCTCTGCGACTGCCTCATTGACTTTCTCAAAGGTATACACACCCTCTTGAATCAATACGTCACTAACCTCTAGACCCTCTTTAATCACACTCATCTTATTACGGTCT
>CAIVXR010000070.1 GCA_903909925.1 uncultured beta proteobacterium
GTGGCATCATACTAGTAGATGAGACCAGACAAACGTTACGTTTCAATGAGACTGTAGCTAAAGTACGCCAAATTGGCCCTCTAGCATATAAGTCGCCAGATAACCTTGAGCCTTGGATTGAAGGCCCGTGGTGTGCAGTTGGCGATTTGGTTAGGACAATTAAGTACGGTGGTGATCGTTTTATTGTTAATCCGGATGACGAAGGCGCCCCAGTGGTGTTTATCACAATCCAGGCACGTGAAGTCATTTCTCGCATTAAGTCTTTTGAGGCTGCGCAGAAAATGAAAGCGTTTGTAGACTAACTTTTGTAGAAAAGAAAAATATGGCAGATAATGAAAAAGATGTTCCTGTCAAGGAACTAGATGATGGCTCAGCTGTAGCCAATGTAGATCTTTCAGAAGAAATTGAAGTTGAAATCGAAGAAAGTGATGCTAAAGAAGAGGCCCAAGACAATCGCACTGATGAAGAACGCGATGATGACGAAGCGGCTAAAGAGCACAGTGACGATGAAGATGAACGCGAAAAAATTCGCGAAGCACGCAGAGAAGAGCGCAAACTAAAAAAAGAATTAGTTAAACAGCGCGATTTAACTGCAAGAAACAAGATTAGTGCACTTGAAAAGCGTAACGAAGATTTAGCCCGTCGTATTGCAGCGATGGAAAATGTAGCAACATCATACCAATTTGCGCAGATTGATAAGTCTATTGAAGACGAAGCAACTCGTATTGAATATGCTAAAATGAAAATGTTGCAAGCTGCTCAAGAAAATGATGCAGCGGCTCAAGTTGAGTATTTAGAGCAATTGACAGAAGCTAAACAACGTTTGCAGCAAGTGCAGCATTATAAGAAACAACAGCTCGAGCAAGCTAAAGCACCAAAACAAAATGTGCCAAATGAAATGGCCGAAGAGGTGCAAAGAAAAGCTCAAAAGTGGCTCAAGAAAAATTCTTGGTATGACCCACATGCTCGAGATACAGATAGTAGAATTGCCAAGGTAATAGATCAAGAACTTGCCTCAGACGGTTGGGATCCATCGGATTCTGAATACTGGGAAGAGTTGGACAATCGTTTATCAGCACGTCTCCCGCACCGATACACAAGTAAAGGTGGTAAAGAAGCAAAACGCTCCGCTGGCCCAACAGCCTCAAGCAGAGTAGCAAATACAGCAAGCGCTAAACCTGGAACAATCACAATTTCTCGTGAACGTGTTCAGGCAATTAAAGATGCTGGCGCATGGGATGATGTGGAAAAACGAAATAAAATGATCCGGGCATACGCAGCGTATGACCGCCAAAATAAAGGATAATCAAAATGGCAAATACAAGAATTAAACGTGACTTAGATGATCGCTTAGCCGATCGAGCACAGGAAGTAATGGAGCGCGCAGTTACTGCAGCTCCCGATGATATTGCACGTCGTGAACGCCTTGATGCGTTTAGAGACAAGTGGGCAAATAGTGCACTGCCCGAGCTTTCTCCGGGGATCATTCCGGGAATGCACTTGTGTTGGTTGTCAACA
>CAIVXR010000071.1 GCA_903909925.1 uncultured beta proteobacterium
GATGAGTTAGGTTTAATGCATCCTGATCAAGAGCCTCGTGCAACCGATTACATTAAGCAGATGCAGGGCATGATCGGTAAGCTCATTGAAAATGAATTGGCATATCAAGCAGATGATGGTGATGTGAACTTTGCAGTGCGCCTACTGCCAAGATACGGTCAACTCTCAGGCAAATCTTTAGATGAACTTAATGCGGGTGAACGGGTTGCAATTGTTGGTGGTAAACGCGATCCTTTGGATTTTGTGCTTTGGAAAAGCGCTAAGCCACAAGAGCCAGTAGACACGCGCTGGCCATCACCATGGGGCGAAGGTCGCCCAGGCTGGCATATTGAGTGCTCTGCAATGTCTTGTGATTTACTTGGCGAGCATTTTGATATTCATGGCGGTGGTGCTGACTTACAGTTCCCGCATCATGAAAATGAAATTGCCCAAAGTGAAGGTGCTCTTTACGGAAAAAATCGTCAAGATGACGATGCTCCCTTTGTTAACTATTGGATGCACAACGGCCACATTCGGGTGAATCAGGAAAAGATGTCTAAGTCCTTAGGCAATTTCTTTTTGATTCGTGATGTTCTGAAAAGCTTTGATCCTGAAGTGTTGCGTTTCTTTATGCTCAAAGCGCATTACCGCAGCCCAATCAATTACAGCGATACTCAATTAGAAGAAGCGCGTGCTGGATTATCAAGACTCTATACGGCCCTGGCTCAGGTAGAAGCCCAGACTGATACTCTTGATCCGCATAACCCCTGGGCAAAACGTTTTGCCGATGCTATGAATGACGACTTTAATACGCCTGAAGCAATTGCTGTTCTGTTTGATTTGGCAAGTGAAGTTAATCGTGCTCAAGGCGCTGAAAAACAAATGCTCGCTAGCACTCTTAAATCTCTTGGTGGCTCACTCAATTTCTTACAGCGCGACCCAACTGCATTCTTGCAGGCGGGCTCTAAGCAAAAGGCTGGCTTGAGCGCAGCTGAGATTGAAGAAAAAATTGCTGAACGTATTGCGGCCAAGCAAGCAAAAGATTTTGCTAATGCAGACTTGATTCGCAAGACGCTTTTAGAGCAGGGTGTAGTTCTAGAAGATAAGCCAGGTGGCCTGACAGAATGGCGAAGAGAGTAGTGGCTGTGGCAAAAGAAAAATCCATTTTGCAAGAAGTTGCTCCAGAGTACTGGGAGCAAGCTTGTCGTGAACTCATGAAGCAGGATCGTATTCTTAAAAAACTGATTCCTAAATATGGTTCTGGTTTTTTGGTCACTCGCGGCGAGGCTTTCACCACATTAGCGAGGGCAATCGTCGGGCAGCAAATTTCCGTAGCTGCTGCGCAAGCAGTTTGGGATCGGGTAGTAATTGCTAGCAAGAAAAAAATTAATCCAAAAAATATCTTGGCGCTATCAGTTCAAGAATTACGTACTGCTGGCCTATCTGGACGTAAAGTTGAATACATCCGCGACTTAGCAGATCACTTTGATTCTGGTCGTTTACACGCCAATCAATGGAAAGATATGGATGATGAGAGTGTCATTCAGGAATTAAGTGCGATTCGGGGTATCGGCCGCTGGACAGCAGAAATGTTCCTGATTTTCAATATGATTCGCCCTAATATCCTGCCACTAGACGACATTGGTCTAATTAAGGCTATTTCCCTCAATTACTTCAGTGGAGAGCCGGTAAGTCGCCATGAAGCTCGTGAGGTGGCTGCTAATTGGGCCCCATGGCGTACGGTTGCTACCTGGTATATGTGGAGAAGTATCGACCCCATTCCGGTTGAATATTAAAATCAGAC
>CAIVXR010000072.1 GCA_903909925.1 uncultured beta proteobacterium
CTTTTCTCAGGACTACCTGGTGGCTGGATCGGATTCTTAATCGTAGTCAACCTGTTTGTATTTTTCTTAGCATTCTTCTTAGACTTTTTTGAGATTGCTTTCATCATCGTGCCGATGCTGGCACCAGTAGCAGTTAAGCTTCTCTCCCCAGTACTACTCGATTCTATGAACGGTAATCCACAGGCTGCTGCGAGCGCGGCGCTTGTCTGGTTTGGAGTCATGCTCTGCGTTAATATGCAAACCTCATTCATGCATCCACCTTTTGGCTTTGCACTCTTCTACCTGAGAGGGGTGGCCCCAAAAGAAGTGAAGAGCAGCGATATCTATTGGGGGGCGCTCCCTTGGGTGGGATTGCAACTCATTATGGTGGCGGTAGTAATTACCTTCCCTGCCTTAGTAACGACTCTTCTGGACAAGCCTGCGGCAGTAGTCCAAAGCCAAGATTACAACTTTACTAGCGGTGAGGACTCAAAATCAGAGTCATCTTCAAACAAGGTGGATGAAGACGCTCCGGTAACGTTTCAATTAGATAAGCCGGTTAAATAAAACTTAAAGCGTGATATCGCGCTCTTGCCTTACGCAATCAACGTAGTATTGACTCCGACCATCTAGGTCAGCCTTCACTAGGCCATGGATATCAGTTTCAAAGCCTGGGAACTTTTCGTTGAAGTCTCTTGCGAAGTACAGATAATCCACAATGCGTTTATTAAAGCGCTCGCCCGGAATCAAGAGCGGAATACCTGGTGGGTATGGCGTTACCAACATAGCTGTTACGCGCCCTTCTAACTGATCTAGCGGCACACGATCGACTTCTTTATGCGCCATCTTAGCCCATGCTTCAGAAGGCATCATCGCCGGAACCATGTCTGAGGTATACATTTCCGTTGTCATACGAGCTACATTACGACCCTTATAGAACTCATGAATCTGCTGGCAAATATCTTTGAGGCCAACGCGCTCATAGCGTGGGTGCTTTGCGACAAACTCGGGAAGTACTTTCCACAGCGGAGCATTTTTATCAAAGTGATCTTTGAACTGCTGCAACTCTGTCACCAGCGTATTCCAGCGGCCTTTAGTAATGCCGATGGTAAACATAATGAAGAAGGAATAGAGACCACACTTCTCGACGATCACGCCATGCTCTGCAAGATACTTCGTCACAATGCTGGCGGGGATACCCATGGAACCAAAATTACCTTCAATATCCAATCCCGGCGTAACGACTGTTGCTTTGATTGGATCGAGCATATTAAAGTCTTTAGCCAATTTACCAAAGTCATGCCAGCTTGCATTAGGTGCTAAGACCCAATCAGAGCGCTCGCCAATACCCTCTTCTGCTAAGTGATCTGGTCCCCAGACCTTAAACCACCAATCTGCACCAAACTTTTCATCTACCTCGCGCATCGCACGCCGGAAGTCCATTGCTTCAGCAATGGATTCTTCTACCAAGGTAGTACCGCCTGGTGACTCCATCATGGCAGCAGAAACGTCACAGGAAGCAATAATGGCGTACTGTGGGCTAGTAGAGGTATGCATCAAATAGGCTTCATTAAAGCAATCACGATCAAGCTTAGTCTCTTCAGCATCCTGCACTAACACCTGCGAAGCTTGCGATAAACCAGCCAACAGCTTATGAGTAGATTGAGTTGCAAACATCAAACTCTTCTTAGTGCGCTTGCGATCAGAACCAATCGCATGCATATCCTTGTAAAAAGGATGGAAGGCAGCATGCGGTAACCAGGCTTCGTCAAAGTGCAAAGAATCAACCTTGCCATCAAGCATCTCTTTAATCATTTCAACGTTATAGATAATGCCATCATAGGTACTCTGAGTTAGCGTCATTACACGTGGCACCACATTTTTATTTTTGATGAATGGATTAGCATCAATCTTCTTCTTGATGTTGGACCACTCAAACTCTTCTTTCGGAATCGGTCCAATAATGCCAAGATGATTACGAGTTGGCATCAGGAAAATAGGAATCGCGCCCATCATCGTGATCGAATGAATCACCGATTTATGGCAATTGCGATCGACTAACACTACATCGCCAGGAGCAACGGTAGAGTGCCAAACAATTTTGTTAGATGTGGAGGTGCCATTGGTTACAAAGAACAAATGGTCTGCACTAAAAATACGGGCAGCATTACGCTCACTCTGCAATACTGGGCCAGTATGGTCTAACAGTTGACCTAACTCTTCTACAGCATTACAAACGTCAGCGCGCAACATGTTCTCACCAAAGAATTGATGAAACATTCGACCTACTGGACTCTTTAAGAAAGCAACGCCACCAGAGTGCCCCGGGCAATGCCAAGAATAAGAGCCTTCAGAAGCGTAGTTAGTCAGTGCTCGGAAGAATGGCGGCGCTAATGAATCAAGATAGACTTTTGCTTCACGAATAATGTGGCGTGCTACAAACTCTGGCGTATCTTCATTCATATGAATAAAGCCATGCAATTCACGCAAGATGTCATTAGGCATATGGCGTGAAGTACGAGTTTCGCCATATAAGAAGATTGGAATATCTTCATTACGCTTACGCACTTCTGTAATGAAGGCGCGTAAATTATTCAAAGCGGGCAAATCGTGATCTTCAGAATCAGAATCAAACTCTTCATCATCAATCGAGACGATAAAAGAAGAGGCGCGGGAAGCCTGCTGTGCAAAGGAGGTGAGGTCACCATAGCTAGTTAAGCCAATAACCTCCATACCCTCTTGCTCAATGGCCTCAGCCAGATCACGAATACCTGAACCCGAAATATTTTCGGAACGAAAGTCCTCATCAATAATGATGATTGGGAAACGAAATTTCATGGCTGCCCTTTGGGTTCGCGAACTAGAATTAGAGTAAAGGAAAAATTAAGTCTTAGGCAGGGTAACGCCCCGCTGACCTTGATACTTACCACCACGATCTTTATAAGACGTGCCGCATACTTCATCGCTCTCAAAAAAGAGAACTTGGGCGCAGCCCTCACCAGCATAAATCTTCGCAGGTAGTGGTGTGGTATTGGAAAACTCTAAAGTGACATAACCTTCCCATTCAGGTTCGAATGGGGTGACATTCACAATGATGCCGCAACGAGCGTAGGTACTTTTGCCAACGCAAACAGTTAATACACTGCGTGGAATCTTGAAATACTCAACGGTTCTTGCTAAAGCAAATGAATTTGGCGGAATGATACAAACATCACCCCTAAAATCGACGAAAGATTGATCATCGAAATTCTTGGGATCAACAATGGTGCTGTTGATATTAGTAAAGATCTTAAATTCATCTGCGCAACGTATATCGTAGCCATAGCTTGATGTGCCATAACTCACGATTTTGTTGCCAGCAGCGTCTTGGCGAATTTGCCCAGGCTCAAACGGGCTGATCATGCCTTGTTCGCCCATGCGGCGGATCCAGTGGTCAGATTTAATAGTCATGGCCGAATTGTAAAACCTTCGCAGCCCTTACCAACCATTTATCGGCTTATGAACGCTAAAAATTAGCTATTTTTGGTAAAAATAACGCGCTCAGGGGCGTTATAGATCTCAAAGTGTTTCCCAGAGCATCGGGACAGGATAGTGAGATTAGTTTTGCGGGCTAGCTCTAGACCCATGAGAGTGACTCCCGAGCGGGTCAGGAGAAAGGGGACGCCCATCTGAGCTCCTTTAATGACCATCTCTGAAGTGAGGCGCCCAGTAGTAAAGAAGATCAAATCTTTGCCGGGTTTATTAGCTAACCACATCAAACCAGAAATCGAATCGACTGCGTTATGACGTCCCACGTCTTCAATGAAGTGGAGAAGCTTCACCCCATCATCACCCACTCTCTCGAATACAGCACAAGCGTGAACCGAGCCAGACCTCTTATAAATTGAATCGTGAACGCGAATGGCATCAACTAGGGCGACGATTGCCTCTTGTGAAAGTCTGGGTCCATCAGGCAGGGCAATCTCAGATATCTCTTCCATTAAGCCGCCAAACATAGTGCCTTGGCCGCAACCCGTTGTCACCACCCGCTTACTTGTTAAAGCGTCAATATCGACTGTGCTACGACGAGTCTTGACCGCAGCAGAATCCGTCTCCCAATCCACCTGAATACTTTCGATATCGTCCGGAGACTCGACTAAGCGTTGATTGCGTAAATAACCCAGCACCAGGGCTTCAGGAGCGCTACCAAGAGTCATTAAAGTCACAACCTCACGCTTATCCAAATAAATGGTTAACGAACGCTCCCCGGGGATGTGAGTTAACTTTGTCCTGCCTGCCTCATCCAATACCTCAACCTCGTGCACCAAAGGCACGGAAGCGCTAGACATCTGAATATTGGGCTTTAGGGCCATGAAACGCTTTCTGGAACGATTAGAAATTGAAGTTTATCGAGATTTAAGAAGACTTCGCGGTGTTTACTTTAACCGCAGACTAAAATCACTGCACAAGCTTGCATAATTGCGTATTACCCCTAATTTAACCTTCTTATTTAAGTCCGTATTACATGAGCAGCCCCCAGCGTCGCCTTCTTATCACCTCCGCCTTACCGTATGCCAATGGTCAGATCCATATTGGCCATTTGGTGGAATATGTGCAGACCGATATTTGGGTGCGCTTTCAACGGATGCGTGGCCATGAAGTTCATTACGTTGGTGCTGACGATACTCATGGCACCCCAATCATGTTGCGCGCAGAAAAGGAAGGGATTACTCCAAAGGAGTTAATCGCCAATGTTTGGAAAGAGCATAAGCGCGACTTTGATCACTTTCTAATTTCATTTGATAACTACTACACCACTGATAGTCCTGAGAATGAAAAACTCTCACAAAGCATTTATCTGAAATTGCGGGATGCTGGCCTGATTGAAAAGCGTGCGATCGAGCAGGCTTATGATCCTGTTAAAGAAATGTTCTTGCCGGATCGCTTCATTAAAGGTGAATGCCCTAAATGCGGCGCCAAAGATCAATATGGTGATAACTGTGAAAAATGTGGCGCCACCTACTCGCCTACTGATCTAAAGAATCCTGTCTCGGTAGTGAGCGGGGCAACGCCGATCAAAAAAATCTCTGATCACTATTTCTTTAAACTATCAGATCCTCGTTGTGAAACGTTCTTGCGCGAGTGGACTCAGGTGAAAACGCCATTACAACCCGAAGCCCGCAATAAGATGAAAGAGTGGGTTGGTGAGCCTGGTGAAAGCAAGCTAGGTGACTGGGATATCTCCCGTGATGCACCCTACTTTGGCTTTGAGATCCCTGATGCACCAGGTAAGTACTTCTACGTTTGGCTTGATGCTCCAATTGGTTACTACGCCAGCTTCCTCAATTACTGTCAGACTAAAGGCCTAAACTTTGATGAGTGGGTCAAACCAGATACGACCACTGAGCAATATCATTTCATTGGTAAAGATATTCTATATTTCCACACCTTGTTCTGGCCTGCTACTCTGAAATTTGCTGGCTATCGCACACCGACTAATGTATTTGCTCATGGCTTCCTAACGGTTGATGGCGAGAAGATGAGCAAGTCTCGCGGCACACTCATTTCTGCGAACAGCGTGATTGAATGTGGTTTTAATCCTGAGTGGTTCCGTTATTACTTTGCTACTAAACTTAATGACAGCATGGAAGATTTGGATTTAAATCTACAAGACTTTGTCGCGCGGGTAAACAGTGATTTACTTGGAAAATATATCAATATTGCGAGTCGTAGCGCAGGATTCTTAGTCAAACGTTTTGGCGGTATAGTATCTGATGCGGCAATGAATCATGCTCTACTCAAAGAGATTGCTAGTGCTAGTGAAAAAATTGCAGCGCTTTATGAGGGACGCGAATTTGCAAAAGCGTTGCGTACCATCATGGAGCTCGCTGATAAGGTCAATGGTTTTGTGGATGAAAACAAGCCTTGGGAAATCGCCAAAGATCCAGAACGTGAAGCCGACTTACAGCACATTTGCAGCGTCACTTTAGAATCCTTCCGTATGCTTAGCCTGTATCTCAAGCCAGTAATCCCACAAGTCGCTGCAGGTGTAGAAGAGTTCTTCTGCCTACCTTCACAATCATGGAGTGACATCAACATCCCGCTTTCTAGCAAGCATCCGATCAAGGCTTATAAGCACCTAATGACCCGTGTAGAGGCCTCTCAAATCGAGGCTTTGCTAGCTGCAAACTTGTAAAAATCCCCCTAAAAAGCACCTATAATGGCGGGTGTAGTCCTTGGATGACTTTTGGAATTAAATAATATAAGTCATTGAATTTATTGAGTATTTTAGGAAATGACATGGCAAGATATCAGTCTGAATTCACCCAGTTCTTAAATGAACTCAAGTCCGAGAAACCCAATCTCGAGGCTGAGCAACAGGCTGGTCGCGCGCTCTTGTGGGACAAAGAACCGCTGACCGTTGAAGATCAGCGTCGTGCAAAAGCAGCAAAACTAAAACAACGCGCTTACGTTTATTCGAATGACTAATTCAGGCAATGCATCAGGAACTGAGCCTAGCGCTCAGCCAATACCTGATTTAATCGATAGCATCCCATCTGTAACTGATGGGATGTCGGAAGCGTTCGCCAAGTTATATGGTGAGCCACTCTTTAAGCTCCCTACTGATCTGTATATTCCACCTGATGCACTAGAAATTTTTCTAGAGGCATTTGAAGGACCGCTAGATCTTTTGCTTTACCTGATTCGCAAACAAAATTTCAATGTACTTGATATTCCGATGGCACAGGTTACTCAACAATACCTGAGCTATATCGATCAAATTCGTCATACCAATCTTGAGCTTGCCGCTGAGTATTTACTGATGGCAGCGATGTTGATCGAAATTAAATCTCGCATGTTATTGCCGATGAAAAAGGCAGATAGCGAAGAAGAGGTTGATGATCCACGCGCTGAATTAGTACGTCGCCTCTTAGAGTATGAGCGTATGAAACTTGCTGCCCAAGAGCTAGACCAGATTCCGCAACAAGGGCGTGACTTCCAAATAGCCCATGGCTTTGTTGATACCACCGTTGCCATTACTTGGCCAGAGGTGAATTTAGATGATCTACAAATGGCTTGGCGTGATGTGCTACATCGTGCCAAACTCAATCAGCACCATACCATTACCCGCGAACAGTTATCTGTTCGTGACTTCATGACTCGGATTTTGCGTCGTCTACAAAACACACGCTTCATTGAGTTTGGTGAGCTATTTGAAGATGCGATTAAATCTGGTGAAGGCATCCCAGTCGTGATTGTTAATTTCATTGCGATGCTCGAACTCTCACGCGAAGCTTTAATAGAGATTACACAGGCAGAGCCCTATGCTCCGATTTATGTGCGCCTGGCCTACACACCTGTTGCATGAAAATTATTAGTGATATTCAGGAGTTGCGCGACCACTTGCGCGGTCAAAACCGCGCATCCTTTGTACCGACCATGGGTAACTTGCATGAGGGTCATTTATCACTGATGCGCCTGGCAAGGCAACATGGCGACCCCGTAGTTGCCAGTATCTTCGTCAACCGCCTGCAATTTGGCCCCAACGAAGACTTTGATAGCTATCCCCGCACTATGCAAGCGGATATCGAGAAGCTAGAAAAAGAAGGTGTCTACATACTGTTCGCGCCAACTGAGCGCGATCTTTACCCGCAACCACAAGAATACCGCGTAGATCCACCGCAACAGCTTGGTGACATTCTTGAAGGAGAATTCCGTCCCGGCTTCTTCAAAGGGGTTTGCACCGTTGTATTAAAACTCTTTTCTTGCGTACAGCCTAAAGTTGCCGTATTTGGAAAAAAAGATTACCAACAGTTGATGATCATTCGTCAAATGGCTAAACAGTTTGCATTACCAGTAGATATCGTTCCTGGTGAAACCATTCGGGCTGATGATGGTCTCGCCCTCTCCTCACGCAATAGCTATCTCTCCAAAGATGAGCGTGCAGAAGCGCCTGAACTCATAAAAACATTAAAAGAAGTGCGCCAACGGGTCATAGATTTAAATGTGCGTGATGTAGACACTCTTTCTAAAATTGAAAAAGCGGCTGTTGCCTCACTGGCTGGACGAGGCTGGCAACCAGACTACATCGCCATTCGTCAGCAAAGTGATTTAGCGCCAGCTTCTAATGAAAGCCTACAGGCAGGAGAGCCGCTCGTGATTCTCACGGCAGCTAAGCTTGGTAAAACACGCTTAATTGACAACCTAGAGATTTAATCCTAGCTTGATTCTTAGAGGGCGAAGAACTGCCCTACCTCTAAGTTGAGCTCTTTAGCCAAATCAGCCCCACTTACC
>CAIVXR010000073.1 GCA_903909925.1 uncultured beta proteobacterium
GTCTGCTGGCGGTAGCGCTTGCCCAGCGTGGCGCCCAAGTCGATCTCTTTGAAAAAGGTGGCTCGGATGGTCATGGCTCTGCTGCGCGAATCGCAGCTGCCATGTTAGCGCCCCTGGCTGAGTCTGTGATTACAGAAGATTGCGTAGTGCGCATGGGAATTCATAGTCTAGCGCGCTGGAAAGAACTCATTGGTCAACTATCTGCACCGGTTTTTTTCCAACAAAACGGCACATTGATAGTCTGGCATCGTCAAGATGACAGTGATGCACAAAGGTTTACAGCCCATCTAGACCGCAACTGCCGTAACAACGCATTACTGCAATTACCGCAGAAGTTAAGTGCGGAAGCAGTGCGTGATCTAGAGCCAGGTCTTGCCGAGCGCTTTACCCAAGGATTATTTTTGCCTCATGAAGGTCAGCTTGATAATCGGCAATTATTAGATGCCCTGCTTGTCGAACTTGGCGCTCTGAAGGTTGATTGTCATTGGAATACCGAGGTCCAACCGGATGATCTCCGTAAAGATCAAGCCTATCAGGCAGTGATTGATTGTCGTGGCACCGGTGCTAGAGATGTTTGGGCTTCTCATAGCAACAATACCTTGCGGGGTGTGCGTGGTGAAGTAATGCGCTTGCATGCGCCTGAAGTCAAACTCAAGCACCCCATTCGCTTAATTCATCCGCGCTATCCAATTTATATCGCCCCTAAAGAAAATGACGTCTATGTAGTAGGTGCTACTGAAATTGAATCAGATGATCTATCAGAGATGAGTGTGCGCTCTGCCATGGAATTACTCAGCGCTGTGTATACAGTGCATAGCGGTTTTGCCGAGGCTCGCATATTAGAAATGGCGACCCAATGCCGCCCAACCTTGAAAAACAATCTTCCCGAAATCAAAACTCGTAAAGATAAAGGGCTCTCTGATCTGATGATGATTAATGGTCTATACCGCCATGGTTTCATGATCGCGCCAGCTGTCCTAGACTGCACCTTAGAGCTTCTAGCCTCTGGTGATAGCAATACTGCATTGGAATTAGGTTTGAATATTAGTAAAGAAGCTAGTAATCAAGAGGCTAGCGTATGCGCGTAATTGTGAATCAAGTGGAATACGAGTTACCTAAGCAAAGCATGATCTCAGATGTACTGTCTTTAATTGATGCACGCCCTCCTTATGCAGTGGCGGTCAATCTGAACTTTGTTCCGAAAACCAAGCATAGCCAATTTCTGCTCAATGACAATGATCAAGTGGAAGTGATTGCTCCTGTTACCGGTGGTTAAACGAAATGACTGCACCATTACCCAATAATCTCAATAATGCTGATGCCTTAGTTCTCTATGGCGAGAGTTTTGCGAGTCGCTTGCTACTAGGAACTTCGCGCTACCCATCACCACAAGTACTTGAGAATGCCGTACAAGCCTCCAATCCGGCAATGATCACAGTAAGCTTACGGCGCCAGGGAACTTCTACTGTGCAGGCGCATAGCGGCTTTTGGGATCTTTTGAAAAAGATGGCTGTACCAGTGCTACCCAATACGGCTGGCTGTCATAGCCCACAAGAAGTGATCACCACCGCACAAATGGCACGTGAAGTCTTTGAAACCGACTGGATCAAGCTTGAATTAATCGGTGATGATTACACCTTGCAGCCAGATACTTGGCGCCTAGTTGAAACTGCGCAGACATTAATTAAAGATGGCTTCAAGGTTTTGCCGTATTGCACTGAAGACTTAATTTTGTGCCAACGCTTAGTCGATGTTGGCTGCCAAGCGGTGATGCCTTGGGCTGCGCCCATTGGCACCGGCAAGGGCCCTTTGAATCCATATGCCATGCAATTACTGCGTGACCGCTTAAAAGTGCCACTACTGGTAGATGCAGGTTTAGGTCTGCCATCTCATGCCTGCACTGTCATGGAATGGGGTTTTGATGGCGTATTACTCAATACCGCCGTTGCGCTTGCCGAAGATCCAGTAGTAATGGCCAAAGCGTTTGCGATGGCAGTCGATGCTGGTCGCGCAGCATATTTATCAGGCGCCATGAAACCACAAGAGTCTGCTCAAGCAAGTACACCATTGGTGGGCACACCTTTTTGGCATCAGAGTTAATGAGCCACATTCGAGATCTTGCGGAGCAAATTCTGGCGGCCCATCGTCATGATGATTTATGCCTACCAATTCCCCAATTTACGGTGAGCAATCCGCCACCCAGAATTGATAACGAATCTGCGGTCGATCATCACGAGCTTGCTGGCGCTCTTGCGGCAATTAATATGGGCTTTATTGAATCTGATGCCAAAGTGCTCGGTAAGGCTTGGTCCCGCATGGCTCAGGGTGATGGTGGCTTTAATGCCACAAAATGGCCTAACAGACCAGAGCACTTTGATCTACTGCCCTGGACTCGCAATATGAATCCCAATGCTTTTCCAGAGTGCCCTGCCCACTTGGGTTTATATGGCGTTATGCCAGATGCTGACTGGGTAAAACGGATGGTTGATGCGCAGCTTCCCACCGTTCAGCTGCGTTTTAAATCAGAAGATAAATACAACATCAGAAAACAAATCAAAGAGGCGGTGAAGGCTACTAAAGACAGCCAGACTTTGCTCTTTATTAATGATTATTGGGAGCAAGCAATTGATGAGGGTGCTTACGGTGTCCACCTTGGTCAAGAAGATATGGCTATTGCCGACTTAGAGAAAATTCGTGCCGCAGGACTGCGCTTAGGTTTGAGCACACATGGCTATGCCGAGATGGTGCACGCAGATCGTTTTTGCCCTAGCTATATTGCAATGGGAGCAGTCTTTCCAACCAACTTAAAGAGAATGCCTACTGCACCACAAGGCTTAGGTCGCCTCTATCAATACGCCAAACTCATGAGCCACTACCCATTAGTAGCAATTGGAGGTATCGATCAAGAGAGTATTCGTGCAGTTGCAAAAAGTGGTGTTGGTTCAGTAGCTGTAGTGCGAGCGATTACTCAAGCCAAAGACCCTAAGGCTGCTGTGAAGCACTTACAAGAGCTTATGCAGTAGTCAGCAAATGACTAAAAAGCTTTAGTACTTCGGGCTTGCTAGTACTTCTCTTTTTCATCTAGCAAAGCTGTGGGATAAAAGTCATGCATATGCCACAGTGGCCCTGGTCCCTCACCAATACTTAAGAAACGCCCCGCCTCTAGGCCTGCTTCTACATAAGCAATGGCTTTTGCCACTGCATGACTTAAATCATGCCCATCAGCTAGATAGGTGGCAATGGCAGAGGCTAATGAACAACCTGTGCCATGAGTATTTAGTGTATTGACACGATAGTGTTTGAATTCTTTTTCCTTGATCACTACTTGATCATCTTCCAATGCTTTCCACATCAGAAAATCTGTAATCTGGGTATGCGTCGCATCTAAGTGCCCGCCTTTAATCAAAACAGCCTGAGGGCCCATCGCGAGCAATTGTTGGGCAGCCATTTTGAAATCGTCTGGCCCACTGATATCACGGCCTAGAAGCAAAGATGCTTCTTCCATATTGGGAGTAATCAAGCTTGCCATTGGAAATAATTCAGTCATGATTGCTTGTGCTGTGTCATCTCCGCCTAAGCTTGCACCTGAAGTTGCGCGTAGCACAGGGTCAAGTACAATTCGCTGCACACCATGACGACGCAATGCTTTAGCTACGGTGCGGACAATTTGCGGGCTAGCTAGCATACCGATTTTGACAATATCTACCCCGATATCTGAAATCACCGCATCAATCTGAGCATCAATCACATCAAGATCGATATCCTGAATACGCGTGACCCCAAGCGTATTTTGAGCAGTGATCGCAGTGATCACGGACATGCCATAACCCCCAAGCGCTGTGATGACCTTGAGGTCAGCCTGAAGCCCCGCCCCGCCACCACTGTCTGAGCCGGCGATAGTCAGTACTCTGGGGATCTGTACGGATGTAGGAAGTAATGAACGCATCTTGCTATAATATCGGCTTATTCCTCGATAGCTCAGCGGTAGAGCAGCAGACTGTTAATCTGTTGGTCCGTGGTTCGATCCCACGTCGAGGAGCCAAAATAGAGTAAACATGAAGGGTCTAGAGCAATCTAGGCCCTTTTTTCATTTTTAAGCCTCTTTTGAGAGTAAGGGTCTGCCATGCGCTTGGCTGATTGTGCTTAAATTAGCTTATTAAAAATCATCCTCAAAATGATGCTGATAACCAGGAGATGGCAATGATTCAAAGCAGCCCTTTTAAGGCAATAAGCCAAGTAACTCAGTTCACCACAGTTTTCGCAGCCCTGCTGCTGGCTTTTTTTGCTCCAGTAGGCTTGGCCCAATCAGATTACCCAAATAAGCCCATCCGGTATGTTGTTCCTTTTCCGGCTGGGGGCGCAACCGATAACATTGCGAGGCCACTTCAGAACGAACTTCTCAATACTTACAAGTGGAATGTCATCATCGACAATAAACCTGGCGCAGGCGGAAACATCGGCGCAGAAATTGTTGCTAA
>CAIVXR010000074.1 GCA_903909925.1 uncultured beta proteobacterium
GGCATCCGCTTTTCAGCAATATCCAGTGATGCCATGATTTTGATACGAGAAACTAAGGCGGCGTGCAAGTCACGGCGCATATCAACAATGTCACGCAAATTGCCATCTACCCGAAAGCGTACTACTGACTTGCGCTCAAAGGCCTCTAAATGAATATCAGATGCCCCATCACGACTTGCCTGCTTGAGCAGACTATTAATCATCCGAATGACTGGCGCATCATCATTCATCTCTAGCAAATCTTCAGAGACGGGCATTTCTTGTAGGAGACGAGAGAGATCTACAGTCTCTTCTACTTCGTCTACTACTTGCGATGCATCCAGATCACCTTGAGAGTACATAGCATTAAGTGCCTCTAGCACCTCTTCGCTAGATTGCTCAATACGCACAATCGGACCCGTTAAACGACAGATTTCTTGTAGGACAGTCAAGTCTGTCTGTGGGCTATGAATTAATACTGGTAGCTCTGATTGCTCAGTAACATCAACACCCGCAGCACCGCCGGCCCTACGCAAGAGAATCTGATTCGCACGAGCGTAGGTGAAGGGAATGCGCAACATATTACTGCTTGCTAGAAGAGGTCTGCGCCGCTCCAGCCGGTGGGATTGGAGCCGCTGGGGCAGGGCCCCTAGGTATAGTTGGATCCGCAGGGGGCACAGGGGTACCAGGCGCTACCAATGGAGCAGTCATCTCACTCATTTTAGGTAAATCAGGTTTAGGTAAAAGCATAGTTGAGGGTTTAAATTCATCACGCTTCTGATCCATAAACTGCATACGATTTGCTGTGATTTCTTGATCTTGTCCCTTGTCACGTAAAACATAAGGACGCAAGAAGACTAACAAATTGGTTTTAGTACGGGAGCTATTGTCGTATCTGAAGAGCGCTCCCAATACTGGAATTTGACTGAGCCATGGAATCCCACTGGTGCTATCAGTGTAATTGTTTTCAATTAATCCACCCAGTACTAAGGTCTGACCATCATCGACGATCACATTCGTTTCAATATCACGCTTATTCAAAATCGGGCCTTGATTGGGCACCTGACTCGCCACATTCGAGACTTCTTGATAGATTTGCATCTTTACCAGTCCGTTCTCAGAAATTTGTGGCCTCACTCGCAAAATTAAACCAATATCTTGTCGAGACACTGTGGTAAATGGCGTTGCTGTAGCAGTCGAACCCGTGGTGGCGTAAGAACCTGATAGCACTGGAATATTTTGCCCCACCACAATTCGTGCTTCTTCATTATCCAAAGTAATGAGGTTTGGTGTTGAAAGAATATTGGTGCCGGTAGTGGTGCTCAAGGCTGTAATCAAAGCCGACATACCAGTAACGCCATTAAATTTTGTTAATAAACCCAAGTTCAAACCGGGGTTTGGAGGTATCGTCACCGGTGTAGCAGTTGAAGGACTCAACAGCGCATTAACATTCTGGGAAAGATTAACAATATTTGAACCAGGAGTACCGTTAGAGCTCGTAAAGTTCGTACCGCCAAAGCCTGTATTTTGATTGCCAGCACCCACAAGACCTTGCCACTGAATACCCAATTCAGCAGCATTGGTAGAGCTTACCTCTACAATAATCGACTCGATGTAAACCTGGCCACGACGTTTATCCAGCTGATCAATCACATGACGCAAATTGCGATACAAGGGCTCATTAGCCGTAATGATCAAGGAGTTAGTAGCGGGCTCTGCTTGAATAATGCCGCCGGTAGATGGAGTGCTACTACTAGTTAGAGAGGATGTTGCCGCTGCCGTGCCAGTACCGCCAGCAGCCCCAGGAGAGTTATTTAATTGCGCTGGTGCAACTGTAGTACCCATTGTACCGACGGCCTGGGTTGCGGTACCACTCGCCACTTGAGCAGATAAAGCAGCATCAGCCGCCACAATGGCTCTTAAGGTAACTGCTAACTTCGTTGCCTCTGCATTGCGCAAAGGTACGACCCAAATATTGCCATTGGAATTACCTGGTGCATCTAACTTAGCAACCAAAGCGCGAATTTGTCTAACCTTTTCTGAGCTAGAACTACGCAGTAATAATGAATTACTCCGTGCGTCTGCCATCACGATCGTTTTGTTACCAGCATCATTGCCAGCCAGGCCGTTCTCCAGCACCTTATTGAGCATTGCTGCAATATCAATAGCAATCGCATAGCGCAATTTAATCGTTTGCACATCGGTAGATGCAGGTGCATCAATGGTTTCGATCAACTCAGCAATACGCTGAATATTGCTGGCGTAATCCGTAATAACAATGGTGTTATTACCAGGATAAGCATTGATCGTATTGTTAGCCGATACCAGGGGGCGCAGAACCGGCAAAAGATTATTAGCAGATTCATAATTGAGCTTGAAGACCCGCGTAATAATTTGATCACCGGCTTGGTTGCTCTTGCCCGTCACTACTGAATTGCTAATCAGCTTAGCGTCTGCCTCTGGTACTACACGGTAGATGCCATTGACACTAACTAAGGCAAATCCTGAGGTACGTAAAGCTGTAGAAAAAGCATCGAGGGCTTTTGCTTTGGTAAGTGGTTTATTGCTAATAAGATTAATAGTGCCCTTCACCTTAGGGTCAACTAAAATCGTTTGGCCCGTTGCTTTCGCTAAAACACTCGCAACAGATTCAATATCAGCATTGGAAAATGACAGAGTAACGGATGCGCTATCTGGAATAGCCCCAGTTAACTGATTCGTTTGCGTACTCTGAGCATAAGCAATAGGCATTAAAGGCATGAGCATGCTTTGACCGGTGACACAAAGAATCACGAGTCGTGCAAACCACTTTTGCATACTACTGAAGAACTGCTTTAATACTATTTGCATACGCATTGTTATCAATTATTCTGAATTAGTTCAATACTTAAAACTTCAGGCGATAAATCTCGCCCTCTCTTTTACCCAATAATGCCAATAAACCAATCAGTGAATCTTGTGCCTCTGGAGATGCAGATGCCTCTCCTACAAAATGCAGCCCTGATTTCGTATCACCCTGCCCTCTTAATAAGAGAGGTCCACTCGTGGTTGATAAATTCCAATTCAGACCCTCATCTCCAATATTGGCTGAAATCTCATAAGACCCCAATGGCTTCACAGGACTAATCGGGCTACTTAAGTTACTTATGATAATTCTAATTACCCCGGAGCGAGGGCTCTTCTCTGTTGCGCTGCCAAGAATACCCCCCAAGACGAGGTCCGTCCATCTGGCGCCCAGTTGCCCCCTAGGCCTCAAGGTGCTCCAGGGATTGCCGAGGCCCTCAAGCACATTGGCTGGTAATTTAATTTCATTGGCGACTATTTGGGTTTTTCTTAACCCCCATTGAATTATTTGGGGTTTATCAAGGGCCACGAATTGCAATTGAGTAGAGCAAGATAAATCAGAAAGTGCACAAGCGCTTTTCCAATGGAAACGTTCTGTGACGGCGAGGGGCTCACGACAACCTCCTTCCGTTGCATTTGATTCAGAAAATGCCAGCGCTGCACTACCTTGCCATATCGTTCCGGTAGCTTGCTGCAACATCACCCGACAGCCAGTTTGAGATGCTAATACTCCGCCCACCCAACTAGCGGGCATTTGCCAGATAACAGTTGATAAACCTGTCAGCACAAGCGCTGCCCAAAAAAGTTTGGGTAACTTTGGATGACTCAGATCTAAAGTGAGCTTCATTGAGATACTCCGGCCTGAGTAGTGTTTGTTCCATACTGAGTAAGCACACCGCTAACATTAATCATCCCTGCACCGCCACCGCCAGCATCATTAGCCACTACGCTTAGTTGCGTTGGATAGAGTCGCCAATTAGTACGTAATTCTTCAAGCACATCTAACAATGCTGAGAACATCACATCATTTGCCTGGAACTCTAGCCGCGGTGGATTATCCGCAGTCAAACGGAAAACGCTGGGTTTGACACCATGTGAAGTCAGTGCATTCAACATCTTTTGCGTCTCTTGATCATCTAAGCTTGATACTGTAGTTGGCATACCCGTTGTGCCCGCAGCACTGGTCTTCGATATCCGAATTAAGCTTTGTAATTGAGACCATTGCGCTGGTCGCATCTCTAGTTGCTCTTGAACTCGTAAACTAAAGGGTGACAATAGATAAAGATAGACCACCCAGATCACAGGAATTAATAGTGCAATGAGTAAATTCTTGCGCTGGCGCTGTACAAAGCGCAGCAATCTTGGCACTAGCTGCCCAACATCAAAGCCGCCAGATGATTTGAGTAGTACAGCATTTTCTGTGCTCTTACCATCCTGATCAGCATTCAACCCATTAGCTTGAGATTGGCTCAATCTACTTGAGCTACTCGATGCACCTGCAGCCTGATTCCGCCAATCTTTTAATGTATTAGCTAATGTTTTGGGTAGGTTACGCAAATCCTCTACCGAGTAATCCTTAGTCAACAGCGCTTTTATCTTCTGACCAAAAGCACTGAATTTTTCTAATAGATTATTAGGCTGCTGCGGGCGCTTGATCATAAATCACCCCCAAGTCCCGAATAGGGCTCAAGACGATATTGATTCGGTCCCGCAGACTTTAATGCCATACCCAGTGATCTTGCACGCTTGAGAACTTCCTTGGCTTCGATCTTTGCTACGCTGGGTTTAAATTCAAAGGTAATCGAGTAGCCGTCGTACTCGAGCTTTTGCAAGACTTCTGGTCCATACACTGCCTTTAATTGCTGCAGCTTAGCGGCCATCGCAGCAAAGTCGGCGTCCACGACATTGCCACGGCGGCGTTGTTCAACCGTTACCTGTTTAGTAAACGCGGACAAGATAGCGTTAGAACTGTTAGAACTCTTGGCAGTTTTTGCTTGATTCAAAGCGGCCACTGCTGCGGGGCTTAATGATTGCACTGCAAGCAATTCCATTTGCTTGCCCCAGCGCCAATGACTCACCAGCATAAAAGACACATAAACGCCGTAACCCAATACCAAGCAAATCGCAAAGTAGCGCAACCAATTGAAGGGTTGGCGCCACACCAAAGGATCCGCCCAAGCTAATCCGGCAGTTTGCACAGATGCTTTAGATTTACCCAGGAGCATCTCTTTAATAGAAGCAAGGCCGCCCTTACCAGCAGAATGATTGCCACGCTTAAAGTGCCTAGGTAATAAGTTCAGTGCAAAATTTGGCGCACGACTGTGATGATTGATCTGTAGATAGGCTTGGGCAGCCGGAGCTAACCAATCCCATGTGATTTCTTTTAAGCTTGCGCCTACTAGCGCTTGAGGCAACACAATCTCATCTACAGCGATGCCTTGGGCCGCATGCTCTACCCAAGAGAATCCCAATTGCAAACCGGTACGCTGTGTAAAAACAATACTGTCCTCAACGCGTTGATAGGCAAGCAAAGACGATTCACCATCATTGGCCAAACCCAGTATCAAACACTCTGGTATCAAACGAACTTTGGGAGCAAGTAAGCGCTCTAATTGTTTAGTGAGCCAGTTAAACCATGAGCGGTCTATTAAGGCAAGAGTTCTTTGTAGAGCAGGATTACCGGGTACGGGGGGTAATGCTTGCGCAGCAATCGCATCAACACCGGTTAATACATAGTCTTCAATCAAGTTAGGCAAAATTTGCTGTAACTTTTTTGCATTTGCTAGAGGAACTTTGGCCTCAATTAAGCGCACATCTAAAGTGGGTAAAAGTACTAAAGCCTCATCAGCATAGAGTATGGATTCTGGAGTGCCCATGCCAAATTGCGCATTTGCAAGTGCAAGCTCGTTACCTGTATTTATTTCAGCTACATCGCCTGTATTGACTACATCATCTAATAGACACCACTCAAATTGTTCAGCACAGGAGAGATCCTGCCAGTCACTCGGTGAATGCGCTTGGGTGCCAACAAATGGCTTAAGAGGGCAGCGAATAATTAATAAACTCATTCTGTTCTTCAATTAGTCAGCAGCTATTTTTCCGGTCCGACTCCAAATAACTTGAGTGTAATTACCCCCTGGTAAAGCCGTGGGAGACCGCTGAATTAGGGCTGAGCTCACAAATATACCTCTTCCTAAGCGGATTTCGGTATTCGCTAGCCAAAACTGAGACTTCACATCAATCAGCCCAGGATCAATCGCTACTCCTTGAGCTCCGCCTATCTTATTTAATAGCCCGGTAATCTCATCAATAGACTTAAAGGGGGTAACCGCCCTCTGCTGTACAAAGCTATTGGCAGCGCCTCTAGAGAGCCCAGAAACGGCGGCCATGAGCACTTCTGGAGAGGCAGTATTGGCATTGATTGTTGTCACATTGGGCAAAATCACGACAAATGGCCGTAATTGCTCAAGGATGGAGGCGCTGTAATTCGGAAGTTTCAATAAGCCCTCTAAATCAAAGAGGGGAATACCAGCCTGCAAGGCACTTTGTGCAGTTTGTTGGGCAAGGCCTTTATCCAAACCGAGAGCATCTAATAAGCGCTCAAATTCTTTCACTCCAGCAGGGTTCACATTTTGAAAAGCACGATCCCACAGATTGCTTAAATTAAAAAGGCTCTGCGCATCGGTCAAGCGGCCATTAAAAGTCACCGTGGCAATCTCATCGGGAATATCGGTATTTTTTAAGAAGTCCGCTACCCTACCATCAGCCAAAGGTAAAGCCCAAGCTTCTCCTAAATGATCGTATTGATTAGCGCGCTGATCTTCTACTAATACCAAGCGTGCAAAATCAATGGCGGCCCGTTGCAACCATTGCGCCTGAATACGATCTCGATTGTTTTCTAAAGAGCGAATCTGAATTTGCTGGCGCCACATTAAACCAGCGAGTAAAACGGCTGCTACTCCAACCACAATGAGTGCAGTAATGGTGGCAGAGCCCCGCTCTGCTCGTCGCTGAAAATATGCCGACCACATTACAAAGCACCCCCCATTAAACAAGAGCGGGTGATGGGCAGAGCAATATCTTTGAGCCACCATTGCATGACTAAGCCCTGTTGATCTGGGGTAATCACACTAATGGTGGGGCTTGAGGCTGCGTTATTAGTGTTGCTGTTAGCAATTGGAGTACCAGTGCCGGTTGCACTAATGCCGCTACCACCAGCACCACTCAGTAGAGAGTTTTGTATCACAAAAGATTGCCGCACAATGTTCGGGGCCTGCCAACTTACTAATAAATCACTCGATAGTAAGTCGGGATTGCGTAAGGCATTGTTCCAAAGAGCAAGCGCATCTGATCTGCGTAATAAAGGTTGACTGGTCCAGCGCTGAAGACCAGTTGGACTCATGCCATAACCCACCAATAGCCAAGCATCTTGCATATCAGCATGGTAGTGACGTAACCACCAAATGTTTTTAGATCCTGCAGCAATCGAAGGAAGTGTATTACTCGTTAAATTATTAAGGTTACTTGTTGCAGTCGTTGGGACTGAATTACTAGCAACGCCTGAATTTGTTGTGCCAAGAGAAAAATTGAGTTCATCACGTCGTAAGATTTCTTGGCAATCGCGATCAAACTGACGTACTAATTGCACGTAAGTCAGGTCTTCATTGGAGCGGCGCTCAATGACTTCCCTACCCCGAATCATGGCATCCATTCCACGCCAAGCTAAAAGCCCAACGATAGCCATAATTGCCATAGCAACAATCAACTCGAGTAGCGCAAAGCCCAGCTGGCCTCTATGGGCTCTAGACCTTGAGTGCGATGACCGGCGTAGCATCAATTTACGCTTTGTCACATGACACCGCTGGCAGGATTAGGGATGACGGTAGTTAGCCAAGCCAGTCGTGGGCCTGCCGCTGTTTGTGCACTCTCGGGATTAGCGGCATACACCGTAAGCTCTACCCTACGAAAGGCAGGGTTGGGAGAGCTAAGCACTTTGCGCTGACAAACAAAAATGTAATTGCCTTGTGGGCAACTAAAAACTGTTGTTCCAATATCGGGAAACGCACGACTCATTCGCAAATCAATGAGTGCATTGTCCGCACTCCATAAAGCTAAGGTACGCTGAGATACTGCCAATTGCGTATCGGCACCATTAGCAATCGCACGCAAACCGGCAAGCAAAGCAATACTCAGTACTGCTAGGCCCACCAATACTTCAATGAGGGCAAAGCCATGTTCAGTTTGCCAAGAAAATTGTCTACGACAAATGAATCGCCATGCAGCTAATCTTTTTTTCATGGCGCTACTCCATTGACCCAACTAAAGCTACCATTGCTTGTGCGCATTAATAATGCTTTACGCTGCTCTTGAGCAAGGGGAATCTGTAATGCGGTAGTAATGGTTTCGCCACCCAAGATCAATTGCACAGGCTCAATCACAACGGGTTTATGCCATGCCTGAGGACGATAAACATCGGGCATCAGTCCACTAGTACCTACAACCGATTGTGGTGAGCCAGCTGGGTTAGAACTCGAGCCTCCAATAGTAATCATGGTATTGGCTGGTGTGTTTGATCCCGCTCCGGTAGTGGGCACGAATCGCCAACCTACCGCATCAATTTGTACCAACATGGGAGTTCCTGAGAGCGCACTTTCTTCTTGGGCCATATTGAGTGAGCC
>CAIVXR010000075.1 GCA_903909925.1 uncultured beta proteobacterium
CCTATGACGTGTCATTTAGCTTAGGTGATGGCTTACGTCCTGGTTGTATTGCAGACTCTAATGATGCTGCCCAATTTGGCGAGCTTCATACCTTAGGTGAGCTCACTGCCAAGGCATGGAAGCATGATGTTCAGGTCATGATTGAAGGCCCTGGTCACGTTCCAATGCAACGTATTGAAGAGAACATGACCGAAGAGCTTAAGCATTGCTTAGAAGCCCCCTTCTATACCCTAGGACCATTGATTACGGATATTGCTCCTGGTTACGATCACATCACTAGTGGCATTGGTGCTGCACAAATCGGTTGGTATGGTACAGCGATGCTGTGCTACGTCACTCCTAAAGAGCATTTAGGTCTGCCTGATAAGGAAGATGTGCGCGAGGGCATCATTACTTACAAGATTGCCGCTCATGGCGCTGACTTGGCTAAAGGCTTACCCGGTGCCCAAGTGCGTGATAATGCGCTATCTAAGGCCCGTTTTGAGTTCCGCTGGGAAGATCAATTCAATCTCGGTTTGGATCCTGAGCGTGCACGGGAATATCACGATGCTACCTTGCCTGCTGAAGGTGCCAAGATTGCTCACTTCTGCTCCATGTGTGGTCCAAAGTTCTGCTCAATGAAGATCACTCAGGAAGTACGTGACTACGCTGCAACGCTAGATGCGGATGGCAACCCTAAGGTAAGCAAAGTGATTCCGATCACTGCAGAAACATCGACAGACCCTGAAAAGGGGATGGAAGAAATGTCAGCAGAGTTTCGGAAGCGCGGCAGCGAAATTTACCAATAAAGTATTTCACCCTTGATTGTGAATAGCACTTCTTTCTCGCAGAGTAATTTCGCGATCGTCGGTGGCGGCCTGATGGGCCGTCTGCTGGCGGTAGCGCTTGCCCAGCGAGGCGCACAAGTGGATCTGTTTGATAAAGGCGGCTCAAATGCTCATGGCTCTGCTGCGCGGGTTGCAGCTGCCATGCTTGCCCCGCTTGCCGAGTCTGTAATTACCGAAAATTCGGTCGTACGCATGGGAATTCATAGTCTGGCACGGTGGAAAGAGCTCATCAGTGATTTATCTACACCTGTATTTTTTCAACAAGATGGCACATTGATTGTGTGGCATCGGCAAGATGCTAGTGAGGCTGAGCGTTTCACGACCCACTTAGAACGCAACTGCCGCAACAATGCATTATTGCAATTACCGCAGAAGTTAAATAATGAAGCGGTACGTGATTTAGAGCCAGGTCTTGCTGAGCGCTTTACCCAAGGATTGTTTTTACCCAACGAGGGGCAGCTCGACAATCGTCAATTATTAGATGCGCTGCTCGTTGAACTTGGCACTCTGAAGGTTCATTGCCACTGGCATACCAAAGCGCATCCTGATGACCTGCGTAAAGACAAAACTTATCAAGCTGTGATTGACTGCCGTGGCACTGGCGCCAAGGATGCTTGGACTTCTCATGGCAGCAATACCCTGCGTGGTGTGCGTGGTGAAGTTGTGCGCTTGTATGCGCCTGAAGTCAAACTCAAACGGCCAACTCGCTTAATACATCCACGCTACCCAATCTATATTGCTCCTAAGGAAAATGATGTTTACGTAGTTGGTGCCACTGAAA
>CAIVXR010000076.1 GCA_903909925.1 uncultured beta proteobacterium
AAACCTAACATTGGATTTTCTTCATCAGGTTCATAGCGTGAACCACCAATCAACTTCTTATACTCATTTGATTTGAAGTCAGATAAACGAACAATCACGGGTTTTGGATAAAAAGCAGCTGCAATCGTTGCTACACCCTCAACCAATTTATCCTCATAGAACTGGCGCGGGCTAGCATAACCACGAGCCACACTCTCTACGGCGCGTTTGAGGTCTGGATCAATATTGGGGTACTCTAATACCGCACGTGGATGCACACCAATGTAGTTATTGATAATGAATTCAAGACGGGCAAGGCCTACGCCAGCATTTGGGATTTGACAAAAATCAAATGCCAACTGAGGATTACCAATATTCATGGTGATCTTCACTGGAATCTCTGGCAATACACCCCGAGATATCTCTGTTACTTCGGTTTCGATCAAACCATCATAGATGTGACCTTCGTCACCTTCGGCACAAGATACGGTAACCATCATGCCATCTTGCAAATGCTCGGTAGCATCGCCGCAACCCACTACAGCAGGTACACCCAACTCACGCGCAATAATCGCTGCGTGGCAAGTACGTCCACCACGATTTGTCACAATCGCTGAAGCGCGTTTCATCACTGGCTCCCAGTTTGGATCAGTCATATCAGCAACCAATACATCGCCAGGCTGCACACGATCCATTTCGCTTGGATCACGAATGATTCGAACTGGACCTGCACCAATCTTCTGACCAATTGCACGGCCTTTAGCCAAAACCTTAGAGCTACCTTTCAGCTTGTAGCGCATCTCGACTTGACCAGCGGCTTGACTCTTCACAGTTTCAGGGCGGGCCTGAAGAATATACATACGGCCGTCTTGACCATCCTTACCCCACTCGATATCCATTGGACGTCCGTAGTGCTTTTCAATAATGACGGCATATTTAGCTAACTCAGTAATATCTGCATCTTCCAAAGAAAAACGATTACGCTTCTCTGGAGTAACGTCCACTGTCTGAACTTTTTCAGCAGAACCCTTGGGTGCAAATTGCATCTGAATTAACTTAGAACCTAAAGAGCGACGAATGATTGCTTTCTTATCCTGCGCTAAGGTGGTTTTGAAAACATAAAACTCATCGGGATTGACGGCGCCCTGTACTACTGTCTCACCTAGACCATAACTTGAGGTAATGAAGACCACATCCTCAAATCCAGATTCAGTATCTAGAGTGAACATCACACCTGCAGCACCCAGGTCTGAGCGAACCATACGCTGAATACCAGCAGATAGCGCTACTTCAGCATGGGCAAAGCCCTTGTGAACACGGTAAGAGATTGCACGGTCGTTGTAAAGGGAGGCAAATACTTCACGAATTTTCTTCAGAACATCGTCTATACCCTCGACGTTCAAAAACGTTTCTTGCTGCCCAGCAAAAGAGGCGTCAGGCAAGTCTTCTGCAGTTGCAGAGGAGCGCACCGCAAAAGAGCCTTTGCCAGAATCATCCAAAACTGCAAAAGCTTTACGAATTTCTTCTTCGAGCTTGGCCTGAAATGGCGCCGTTTCGATCCATTGACGAATCTCCGAGCCAGCCTGCGCCAGTGCGCGTACATCATCAATATTTAAACCTTCTAAACGCTTTTGAATCCGTTCAGTCAGATTATTGTGTTTCAGAAAATCACGAAATGCCAAAGCGGTGGTCGCAAAACCCGTTGGCACACGAACTCCCGTGGAAGCTAACTGAGAAATCATTTCACCCAATGACGCATTCTTACCACCGACTGATTCAACATCAGTCATACGAAGTTGCTCAAAAGGCAAAACATAGGCATCTGCCATACTGCTATTTTGTTGCTGTTGGTTGGACATAAATACTCTCTAAGGGGATAAAAAACTGGTCAAGCGGCCCATCAAAATGGGGCATACTTCAATAAATCCTATTGTAGTGCTGACCCTGACTTTTAGGCCAAATCCATGTCTACCGAAACTCGTATAGTTTTCATTGTTTCTGATGGAACCGGCATTACTGCCGAGAACTTCAGCCAATCGATTCTGGCCCAATTTGAAGCCACTTTTAAGCACATCCGCATACCCTTTGTAGACAGCACCGATAAGGCACATGATGCTGTCAGCAGCATTAACCAAGCGTTCAATAAATACGGGGTGCAACCCATTGTGTTCACTACTTTGGTAAACACTGAACTCAATAATATTGTTGCCAAAGCCAATGGACTTATTTTGGATATGTTCCAAACCTTCGTGGCGCCTTTAGAAGCAGCACTAGGTATGAAATCGACTCATGCCATGAACCGCCTGCATCACAATGCGGATACTGAAGCCTATAAAAACCGTATCGAGGCCATCAATTACTCCTTGGCTCACGATGATGGGCAATCAAATCAAAATCTGATTGAAGCGGATGTCATCTTGATTGGTATCTCGCGAGTTGGCAAAACCCCGACTAGCCTTTACTTGGCAATGCAGTATGGCTTAAAGGCGGCAAATTACCCACTCATTCCAGAGGACTTTGAGCGGGGGCAACTTCCTAAAGACTTAATACCCTATCGCCAAAAGATTTTTGGGCTCATGATTGATGCTGAGCGACTTTCAGAGATTCGCAATGAGAGGCGTCCAGGCAGTAATTACGCCAAACTAGAAAACTGTCGTTATGAAATCAATGAAGCAACTGCGATGATGAAAAAACAATCGATTCCTTGGGTTCTAACTACCAGCAAATCAATTGAAGAAATTGCAACCACTGTCTTGCAGGCAATGAAATCGGATAAAACGATTCTAGGCTAATACTTTAACTACGCCTGATGCGCATGGTCTCAAACAGACAAACTGCTGCTGCAGTTGAGACATTTAATGACTCCACTCTGGCATCAATCGGAATAGATACTCCTTTGGCTTGAGCTAGAAGATCCTCAGAAATCCCTTGTCCTTCACTACCCATAATCCAGGCAACAGGATGTTGGAGCTCTTGGTTTAAAGAGAAGAGGTCTTGCTCAGCATCTGCGGTAGCTGCCAACATTGATGCCGTTACTGTGCTAAGCACTTGATGGTTTGACCAGCCTTCATATAAATCTAACAGACGATGTGCGCCCATGCCAGCCCGTAATACTTTGGTAGACCATATGTGCGCACAGCCTGTTAGAGCAATCACTTGGGTAAATCCTGCTGCAGCAGCAGTACGTAAGATGGATCCAACGTTGCCTGCATCCTGAATGCGATCTAGGATAAGTACATCACCAGCAAGAGTAGCGATCGATTGTGGCGTAGTTACGCAAGATTTTGGAAGATCAAGTAGACCAGCAATCTGCGGCGCATTCACTAACTCACTGAGCAAATCCCACAGAGCGCTATCAAGTTGATAAACCTTGGTAGCGGGACATATTTCAATATGTTCATAGACTGCTTGCGAGATTTCTACATTCTTTAACCCAATCTCTGAAGTAAGCAAGATCCTTAAGGCTGGATCACCCACCCAGGTTTGCACTAAATGGATGCCCTCCAGTAAAGCCTGGCCACTCGCTAGCCTTGCCTTTTGACCTTTAGAGCCGGTAGCTTGAAGGTTACGAATCTCTTTGAATAGGGGATTCTCTTTAGAAGTAATAAGGTCGAAGTTCATCGCTAGTTTGTAATGCCCTCAAGAACTTTTCTTACAGGAGAAAAACTTCTACGATGCTCATCACACGCACCAAATTCTTTTAAGGCAGCAAAGTGGGCCTCAGTTGGGTAACCCATATGCTGTGCAAAACCATACTGTGGATGAAGTTTGTCTAAGACTTGCATCTGACGATCACGTGTAACTTTAGCGATGATAGATGCTGCTGAAATCGCTGGCTCTTTAGCGTCACCTTTGATGATTGCTTCAGAAGGTATCGGCAACTCAGGACAGCGATTGCCATCAATGAGTGCTTTATCTGGCCAGGCACCCAGTCTAGTTGTTAAATCCTCAACAGCACGTTGCATTGCTAGCATCGTAGCCTGCAAAATATTAATGTCATCAATCTCTGCAGGACTAGCTTGACCAACACCCCAGGCTTTCGCTTTCTCTATAATTTGTTCATACAAAAAATCGCGCTTAGCAGGAGTCAGCTTCTTAGAATCCTTTAAGCCTGAGATAGGATTATTAGGGTCGAGCACTACCGCTCCTGCAACAACTGCTCCAACCAAGGGCCCGCGACCTGCCTCGTCAACCCCACAGACCCAAATCAGATTCACGACTGAACTCTTTTCTGACGGCTATTGGTAATCGTTTGAGCAACTGCTTGCGCAACCAAGAGGCCCGTTGGGCGACGTAGGGTCTCATGCATTTGAGAAAACCGCGCCTTGAGTTCAGTAACTTTATTGGGATGATTTAGCCAATCGATAAGAGCTTGGGCTAACTTTTCTGAAGTAGCATCATCTTGCAATAACTCTGGAACTACAAACTCACCGCATAAGATATTCGGCAATCCTACATAAGGTAAATATCCTTGACGCTTCATAATTTGCGCAGTAAGCCAAGGCACCTTATAAGAAATCACCATTGGTTTTTTCCAGAGCGCAGCCTGTAGTGTCGCCGTACCACTAGCGATCAACACCACATCAGACGCTTCTAATACCTCATCTGCCATACCGTCGAGCAAATGAATTTGGACATCAGGATGACTATTTTTAGTTTTTAACAAGAGCTCTTCAAGTGGGCTACGCAATCTTGGCGTTGCCACCGGTATTAAGAAGCTAAGCTTTTGTCCTTGGAGCCGCTGCGCTAGAAGTACTATCGTCTCAAAGAACACTGGCGCAATCAGTTCGATTTCCGAACTGCGACTACCCGGTAAAACTGCGATGACTACTCCATCGAGTCCAGTACTAGGCAGTTTCAGAGTCTTGATAATTTTTTCTCGAGCCTGGTTTGTGTTTGGCTCAAGCGGGATCTCGCTTGCCAAGGGATGACCCACATAAGTAGATGCCACGCCTGCCCGATCATAAATTTCAGTTTCGAATGGGAAAATACACAGCATGCGCTCAACAGCTTGCGAGATCTTCTTAATACGCCCCGCTCTCCATGCCCAAATTGATGGTGAAACCAAATGTAAAGTTGGTATACCTGCTTTGCGTAAATGGAGCTCTACACCCAAATTGAAATCTGGGGCATCTATCCCTAAATACACGTCAGGGCGCCCCTCCCCTATTAAGTTTTGGATGAGCTCCTGACGAAGTTTGAGAATAGCAGGTAACTGTTTGATTGCTTCAACATAACCTCGAACGCTCAAGGTCTCCATAGGCCAATCAGAGCGCATACCCTCAGCCTGCATCCGAGGACCTCCAATACCATAGACCTCTAGGCCGGCCATATCTGGAATTTGATTTAATGCACTTAGAACTGGTGCCGCAAGCAAATCACCAGAAGGTTCGCCAGCTACACAAGCTAACTTAGGCAAAGCTGAACCTTACCGAATGATGCCGCGCGTAGAAGCGGCAATGAAATCATGAAACTGAGTCAATTTTTCTGCAGTGGTAGCATCCGCTTTATTGGCAGCGATCATTTTCTGAATCTCGGTCTTGGCATCCTCAAAGCTCAATCCATCCTTATAGAGTACTTTGTAGGCCTGGCGCAATGCAGAAATGGTTTCACTTGAAAATCCTCGGCGCTTCAGACCCTCAACGTTAATTCCATGAGGGCTAGCTTTATCGCCTGCTGCAATGACAAATGGAGGAACATCTTGTACTAGGATCGAACCGCCACCCAACATAGCATGTTGCCCTACTCGTACAAACTGATGTACCCCAGACATGCCGCCCATAATCGCCCAGTCATCAACATGAACGTGGCCTGCAATTTGGGCATTACTAGAGAAAATGGTGTGATTACCGATTTGGCAATCATGTGCAATATGTACATAAGACATAATCCAGTTATCACTACCAATCCGAGTAATACCTTCATCCTGTGCAGTACCAGTATGAATTGTCGTGAACTCACGTACTGTATTGCGATCACCAATAATTAGTTGAGTAGGTTCACCACGATATTTCATATCCTGCGGGGCGCCACCAATTGAGGCAAAATGCGCAAAATTATTTTCTTTGCCGATAGTGGTATAGCCTTCAATCACTGTATGCGAGCCTACTTTTGTGCCGGTACCAATCTTTACATGAGGGCCGATAACAGCATAAGGGCCAATCTCAACATCACTAGCGAGCTCAGCCTTACTATCAACTACGGCAGATGCATGAATCAGTGTCATTACGCGCCTTTCGTCCGAACTGCGCAAGTAATGTTTGCTTCGGCAGCAATCTCGCCATCCACCGTTGCCTGCACAGCAAACTTATAAATGCCAGCGCGTCCGCGCTCTAGTTTGGCCGTCATGATCAACTGGTCGCCTGGCAATACTGGCTTTTTAAAACGTGCACCATCAATACCTGCAAAGTAATAAACCGCGTCTTCAGGATGCTCCTCAGAGAACGTCAGCAAAGCTGCTGTTTGGGCTAAGGCTTCAATAATCAGAACGCCAGGCATTACTGGAAAGTCAGGGAAGTGTCCTTGAAAAAAAGGTTCATTCATCGTCACATTCTTGAGCGCTGTAATACTTTCTTGAGGGGTAATTTCAAGCACGCGATCCACCAATAAAAATGGATAGCGATGGGGCAATAACTTCAAAATCTTATTGATGTCGATTGCATTGGCTTTACTCATAAATTACCTGCTGAAAAGTTAATATTAAATACTCGGATCTATGACTCGGATTGCTTATTTTTATCTAACAAACGCAAGCGTTGACGTATTTTATCTAGGCCGCGCAAGATGGAGGCATTCTTCTCCCAAGCGCTATGCAGCATTGAGGGATAAACCCCTGTGAAGTGCTGTCCTGGCTCGGTAATGGAACGAATAATGGAGGTGTTGCCAGAAATAGTGGTTCTATCGGCAATCGTGAGATGACCTGCAAAATTAGCAGCGCCACCAATAATGCAGAAATTCCCAATTTTTGTACTACCCGAGATGGCAGCGCATCCCGCAATCACACAGCAATTGCCAACAGTGACGTTGTGCGCAATTTGTACTTGATTATCAATCTTGGTTCCCGAGCCAATAATAGTGTCACTCATTGCACCACGATCAATCGTAGTCGAGGCGCCAATCTCCACATCATTGCCAATAACTACTCTGCCAGTTTGCGGAATCTTGACCCACTCTACGCCAGTTGCAGAAAAATCGGGTGCAAATCCAAAGCCATCAGCACCAATCACAGCGCCACTATGAATAATACAGCGCTCACCAATTTGCGTACCATGATAAATAGAAACTGCAGGGTAAATTAATGTATCGCTCGCAATCGCACTATTCATCGCAAGACTAGTATTTCCTAGAATCACTACGCGCTCGCCCAACTTTACGCCAGCGCCGATTTGCACAAACGGGCCAATATGGCATGAGGCAGGAACAATAGCTGTGGCATCTATCGCGGCGCTTGGATGAATTCCAGGAGCATATTTTGGTGAACTTGATTTTGCAAAAAACTGCGCCATTCT
>CAIVXR010000077.1 GCA_903909925.1 uncultured beta proteobacterium
GAGTATGCTAATTCTTAGTATGTAGCGCAGTAGCACCGCGGTAACACTTATATAACTATTCATTAGAGGTTTGACATGAAATTACACAAGATTGTTTTAGCAACTACTGCAACAGTCCTTGCTATTGGTGCAGGCTTTGCTTTTGCTCAATTCCAAAAACCGGAAGATGCCATTAAGTATCGCCAGAGCGCTTTTACTGTGATGGCCAACTCCTTTGGAAAAATTGGCGCAGTAGTAAAAGGTGAGGCACCTTTCAACAAAGATGAAGTAGCGAGGAATGCCGCTATTGTTGCAATGATGTCCACCTTGCCATGGCAAGCATTTGGTCCAGGTACTGAAGGTGGTAAAGCGCAATCTGAAATTTGGTCTGATAACGCGAAATTTAAAGCTGCTTCTGAAAAGATGCAATTAGCTGTCGTAGATCTGAATAAAGCGGCACAATCAGGCGACTTAGAAAATATTAAGAAGGCCTTTAGTACTGCAGGAGCAAGTTGCAAGAATTGCCATGATGACTTTAAGAAGAAGTGATCAAGTAGCCCACCACTACTCCAATCAAGCTCAAGAGCACTAAAGCAAGACCGCGCTGTAAGGCACCGTCCTTGGACGCACGACCCAAGTCAGAAGGCAAGTAACTTGCTTCCTCGCTTGGGTTTATTTCTTTGTCGCCACTGATCATTGGGGTAATCAGATCCTCACCTTTGAATTTCTTGTAATAAATAATGGCTGCAATATGAATGGTGATTAAGGCATAAATCAGTAAATGATTCCATTCATGAACAACTGAAAACGATGACACAGTTGAGTTTGAAACAAATTTCGCTAATGGCCCCTGAAAAGCAATCTCGTCATCTGAGAATAAGCCAGTAACTACCTGAATACTCAAAACCAAAAGGAGTGCAAACACAGACATTGCCCCTAAGGGGTTATGTCCTAGAACTCGTGGCGCCTTACCTTGAAGATAATTCAGAATACTTTTGGGATTAGGAGCGAAGGAAGTAAAACGCGCATGCGTTGAGCCTATAAAACCCCAAACAATGCGGAAGATTAGTAAGGTCAATATGCTGTACCCAAAGTAGGCATGCCACTCCATAGCATTACCACCAAGATTGACACTGACAATGCTGCCGATAATACAGAGCACCAAAAGCCAGTGAAAGAGGCGAATTGGCAAATCCCAAACACGAATGATTTTCTTCATGCTTTAAGGATAAGGCAAAACAATTACTTTTATTTGATCTGCGGCAAGTCTTTTTGGATAATTTTCAACCCTGCGCGTAAAGCCTCTTGATAGCGCTCACGTTCTGCCTTAATGGTTTCTGCGGTCCATGGAAAAAATCCTTCGCCAGTCTTCATGCCAAACTTTCCGCTGGCTACCCGGTCACTCACGCACTTAGCAATAGTGGGTGAGTTATTTAAGGTAGGATAAATTTTGGTGCCACCGGCAGCATGGATCTCAAGCCCCGCATGATCTCGTTGCATCGCAGGTCCAGCCGCAATATAACGAAAGCCAAAGCCAAAACGCACTGCTTTATCAATATCTTCCAGACTACAAACACCTTCATCAACCATTGAAAAAGCTTCACGTGATAGAGCATGTTGCAAACGATTTGCCAAGAAGCCAGGTAAATCTTTTTTAACGACTACTGGAACCATGCCGCACGCAGTCATCAACCTTGTCAAACTTTCACCCACTAATGGAGAAGTCTTTGCTCCGTAAACTACTTCTACACAAGGCACTAAATGGGCCGGCATAAAGAAATGTAAACCGATCATCCGAGCAGCCGTTTTTAATCCTTCGGCAATTTCACTAATAGGAAAACTAGTACTGTTGCTAGCCAATACCGCTTCAGGCTTGGCATATTTTTCTAGCTTTGCAAATAATTCTTGTTTGATGTCTAGGCGCTCCGGTACACACTCAATTACCAAATCAATATCAGACCAATCCACCTCTTCAAGAGAGCTCGCCACGCTCAATAAATGAATGCGATTTTCATAACCGAGTTCAGTCATGGTATTGCCAAAGTAATCTGGCAATAAGGCCCGGCGC